>JBFILE010000138.1:0-9433 GCA_041599855.1 Thermoplasmatota archaeon | reverse complement strand
GCAGCGCGTGGGGCGGGCGGGCCACCGGTCCCCGGTTGTCGGCGTCCGACATTCCATCAACACGGAGGGCCCGGAGAGCGCGGGGACAAGAGGGGCTTGGACGGGACGGGCTGGCTGTAATCGTGGGGCGGGCGCGGGCGTCCGTCGTCGCGGGGGGCGGGGTCAATTCGCGGACGAGCGGGAGGGCAGGCGGAGAACACGCCTCACGACCCGTGCACCTTCCATCGGGTTGCGTTGATTGGATGGGCGGCAGCATCGACGGCAAGATGGTGGGGCCACCCGATACGCGCGCCTCGCCACGTTGGGCGCGGGATTTGAGGGCTGCGCGGGCATCGCCTCGCCTCGCCGGGGTTCCAAATGCCATTCCGACAACGCGGACCTCGAACGAGCCCCAACACGCCGAATCGATGCAGCCTCCCGGCAGGAACATTGGAAAACGGAACGCACCGACGGGCCCGATGCGGGCCCGCGATGGGTCCAGTGCGGAGCGATTCGGAATCGTTCGGATCCGTCCCGACGGTGTCCCTCACTCCGCTTCGAACGTGAAGTTCACGTTGAAGCCGAGGTAGAGGGAGATGACGGCCACGGAGGCGCCCGCCGGGATTTCGTCCGTGTCCGAGGAGGCGCGGCCCGCACCTTCGCCGCATTCGATGGCGCCGACGTCGGTGCCCGCGTTCGGGTAGTCGAGGCTGCCGCCGTTCGCGTCATAGAAGTAGATGTCCATGTCGCAGACGCCGAGGATGCCGGGGTCGCCGCTGAGGTCGAAGTTGGCGAGACCTTCGTCGAGGGGGATGATCCAGCCGTCGAGGCCGTTGAATTCGACACCCGTGTTGGCGTACAGCGTGTTCGTGATGCCGTCGTTCGAGCCACCGACGACCCAGCTCCACGACGTGGCCGCTGCGGGCACCAGGATGGTTCCGCTTTCGGACTGCGCGGCAAGGGCCGCAGGGGCGATCAGGGTCAGGCTCGCGATGGCGAGGGTGAGGATGCGGTTCATGGGTTAGCCTCCAAGTGGTCCGGGGACCGGGGCGCCAAGACCCGTGGAACGCAATAAGCGTTCACCTGACTGCATCTGCGGCGCGTGATCGGCGGGGGATCCGATGGCGACCGCGGCGGCGGGCCACCGCGGCGATGGCGGACAGGATTGCACCGGTACGGCGTACCGACGCCGCGATGGCGACCGGGCGGCGGGGCCGGAACCCCCCCGCCCCACCCCGTTCGGTGCCGGCTTCAGCCCTGCCCGGTCACGGACAGGTCGAACGTCGGCGTGAGGGTCGGGTCCGCGGCGAGGCGGTAGAGGAGGTCGCTCCCGATGTCGAGGACGGTCTGGAATCCGGCCTGCAGGAGCGCGGCGCCGCCGGCCATCTCCTCCATGGTCTCATACGTGTCGACCTGATGCCAGAAGGGGTAGGAGGACGGGTAGTCCTGGCCGCGGTACGTGACTTCGTCGAAGTCGCTGATGAACAGGACACTCGGGATCTCGGCCGATTTGAAGGGGCCGTTGTCCGAGTTCCCGCCGCGGATGGGACGGTACGCGATCCGGTCGGCGGGCATGCCGAGTGCCTCGCGCTTCGCGTCGATGATGTCGCGCATCTCGGGGCTGGGGACGTCGGCGACGAGGATGGGTTCCGACGGCCACGTGATTCCCACCATGTCGAAGTCGAGCATGGCGACGATGGTGCCGTCAAGGTGCCATGCGCCGTTCGTCCACGCCTCCACCATGTTGCGGCTTCCACGGAGCCCCTGCTCTTCCCCGTCGAACTGGACGAAGAGGATGGTGCGGTGGGTGGGGACGTTCGCGAAGGCTTCCGCGAGCTTCTGCACGATGATGGTGCCGGACCCGTCGTCGTAGGCGCCTTCGACGGCGCCGTCCGTGACGTCATAGTGGGCGCCGACGACGATGAACTCGTCCGTGACGTTCCCCCACTTCACGCCCACGATGTTGACGAGGCGGCCCCCGGTGAGGAGGCCGGTGGGCGTGGACACGGGGCTCGGCGGGGAGCGGAACTCATCCTGGAGGGTCTCGAGGCCCCACGTGTTGAAGTTCGCTTCCAGGAACGCTCGCGCCGCGTTGTGGAATTCGTTGTCCGAGTTCCGCTTCGGGAAATCCTTGGAGAATCCCTTGAGCATGCCGAGGGTTTCGGATGCGCTGACGGTGGGTGCGGTGAGGTTCAGCGCGGGCGTGGGAGCGGGGTCGTTGACGACGTCGTCCACGGAGGGTGCTGCGACGCAACCGGCGAATGCGGCAGCGACCACGAGGACGGTCAGGACGAGGGTGCGGGGCCTGGAAGCCATGGCGCGGCGAGCGGACAAGATGGGTAAAAGCTATCGTGCAGGGGACTGCCCCATTGTAGATACCCAAGGCTATAATCACGGGGGGCTGCGGGCGACGAGGTATCAGGGTTCGGAGCGGGCCGCGTCCGTCAACCCCCGCCGGCAGCATACGCCGCATCCACGTCGGCGCGGGCCCGTTCGATCTGCCATTCGATCATGTCACCCGCTGTGTCGACGAGGCGGGCGACGAGTCGGCGGGGGACCCGCAGGAGGTCGGGATGCTGCCCGAAGTGCGCGATGACCTCGCGGATCCAGACAGCCTGTTCGTCGAGGATTGCATCCGCCTCCGCGCGATCCGGGAATGCGGTGCGGAGGAGCGCCGGGTAATCCGCGGCATCGTCGACCGCAACGAGCCTTGCAAGGTCCGGCAAGCGCGCGGTGAGCGCTGCCTCGAAGCTGGCCACGAGTTCCCCGTACGAAGGGGCGTTGACTCGGACAACGAGGTGCGTGCGCTTCCGGCGGAGGAGCTCCGGCACCCCTTCGGCCGCGAGGGTCGCGGCATCCTCGCCGGCGGCATGACGTCGGGCCAAGGCCAGCACGAACCCGACTTCGTCGTGGACGCGTTCGCGGACGCGGAGGGTGCGGATGGCCGTGCGTACCAATCCGTCAAGCGCAATGGCCACGGGACGTGAGTGGCCTGCGTGCACGAGTTCGATGGCGCGGCCGACGCCGGCTTCGACGTCCTTCTCCGCCTGTGCGATGATCAGTTCATCCGCTGCCACGCGGGCCCCGTGGGTCGGCTTCACTCTTGCGGGTTTCGGGATGGTTCGCGCGCCCAGCGAGCCATCACGCATGGCGTCTGGTGGCCTGTTCGCCCCGTGCTTCGATGGCTTCCTGCACCATCGTTTCGACGGCTTCCACGGCGTGCGGCCCGTCGATTTGGACAAGGTCGGCGTCGATATGTGAAATGAGATGCTCGTGACCGACGAAGGGGCGCCCGCCAACGACGATGACGGGGAAGGCCGCGTCGCCGCGCGTCCGCCGGATCGTGCTCACCGCCTCCTGCAGGGCGCGCATCCGGTTGGCTGTCGCAATGCTCAGGAAGACGGCGTCCGGATGGCGCCGCACCACGTACGAGTCGAGATCGTCGGCCGGTACGTTCGCGCCGAGATGATCCACGGCCCACCCGCGACCTTCGAGAATGATGGTGAGCATCCGCGCGCCCACATCATGGAGTTCTCCTTCCGGGCAGGCGACGACGGCGTGCCGGGTGGCGAGGTGGGCCGTGTGTACCGCCCCTGCCTTCACGTGGAGCAGGACGTCGTTCACGAGGTTCGTCACCCTGTGTTCGTCGGCGGCCGTGATCTCCACTGCCGCCCACCGCTCCCCGACCTCGTGGAGAAATGGCGTGAGCACGTTGTCGAAGTATTCCGAGAGTGACGATTCGTTGTCGCGGGCGTCGATGAGTAGTGCGGTGACCTCGGCCGCGTCCCGGTCCAACGCGCGGTCCACCAGGCCGTCCACGGTGGCCTTGTCCATGTGCGTCCATGCCGCGGAATCGTGCAAATAGGTGGGGCTGGTCGCGTCCACCCACGCGGGGTTGACCGCGCGCAGCCCCATTTGAACGACGCCCTTGGCGCCGCGACCGGAGTGCAGGGGATTGGAAGTATGCGCTGCGACCCGGGTGGGCGCACTCCGCTCTGAGGTGACCGTGCACCAGCATGGTCACGGGTCGCCGCGGTTCCGTCGCGACCGGCCCATGCCGACGCGGCACCCGGACCCGTGGGAGGGCCCGGGATTCCCGCACAGTGCACCAGGGCCTCACCGGCGCCGGCGCAGGACAACGCCCAAGGCGACGAGCATGCCCACAAGGAACCCGACGCCGGGCGCCGGCAGCAGGTTCTCGCCGACGAGGTCGCCGTAGGTGACACTCAGGTCGTCGAGGACACCTTCGGCGAGGGCCAATCCGGCCCCGGGCGCGAGGGGCAGGACGATGACGTCGTTGGCCATGGGCTGACGCCACACGCGCTTCGGGTACGTGAGGTGCACGTCGAGGGTGCCGTTCACGACGGGTTCGACGCGTTCCACCACGACCGTGATTTCGCGGGTTTCGCCGGCGGCGAGGTTCGCGATGCGCATGCCGGTGGGTGCGCGGCTTCCTGCGACGGCGAGTCCGATGTCCGCCCATTCGAGGTCGCCGTATCCGTCGTTGTGCACGGTGGCGCGGACTTCATGGCGGCCGCCGTCGAGGGGCGTGATGCGGAGGCCGTCGAGGACGAGGTGCGCGCCGTACTTCTCGATGTTCACGAGGGCGTGCATCGTCCCCTGCCACGCTTCCGAGAGCTGGTCGCGGATGGGCACGAGGCTTGCGGGGTCGAACTGGGTGTCGGACACCTCGTACGTCCAGCTGGAGGCGCCGAATGCGTCGTAGCCCCAGTCCACGGCGATCCCACTTGCGGGGTAGATGGTGGTGTACGTGGGGCCGCAGCGTTCGTCGCCGGGGAAGGCTTCCTCGCAGGTGCGTCGGAACATCTGTTCGTCGGCGGGGAGGTCCTCCTTGTATCCCCACGGGTAGAGCCAGAGGACGATGCCGGTGTGGAAGCTCTGGAAGTAGTCCGGCTTCTGCGGCATGGCTTCGATGAAGCGGATGATGGCGGTCGTCTCGGGTTCGCTTGCCGGGTACGCGCCGGGGTCGTTGCCGCCGATTCCGGTGCCGACGCCGCCCCAGCCGGTGGGCCAGTTGCGGTTGATGTTGACGCCGCGGCCGTTGAACCGGGAATCCTGGAGGTTCCCGTCCGGGTTCACGATGGGGAGCACGAAGACGCGGCGGTTCTTCACGAGCCAGTCCGCGGTGTCGTTCGTTTCCCGCTCCGTGAGGAGGAAGTTCACGACTTCGAACGCGAGTTCGCCGCCGAGTTGCTCATTCCCGTGGGTGTTGCCGTCGAACCACATGACGGGGCGGCTTTCGAGGGGCGGGTCGTTGGACTGGAAGTTCGTGATCTCCATGACCCAGAGGTCGAGGCCGCGCACGCTTTTCCCGATGGAATGGAGGCGGGCCACGTCGGGGTTCTCCTTTGCGAGGCGTTGCAGTTCCTCGGTTCCGGTGACCCAGTTGCGGAACGCGTAGGGGACGACAGGATCGGCCGCGTTCGCGGGGGCAGGTGCAGGCGCGTTCAGGGATTCGATTCCGAATCCGGCCGCGGCCAGGGGCGCGGCCATGAGGATGGCGAGGATGATCACGGTTGTCGTTGCACGCATTGTTGGAACCTCCCGAGTCCCTGACCCGCCCGATCCGGGCGGGTCGCAGGAATCGGTCGGATGCCTGCATAATGGTTCGCTTTGATCGGATGCTGTGCCGCGAGGATTGTTTCGGACGCCGCCGACGTTCGCGCGGGGTCGCCAAGGGTTGCGAGACCTTGGCGCCCGAGTCCCTTCGTTCCCGGGCCGCTGACCGGGGCGGTTTTGCAGCCTGCGGACGGAAGTTGCCGGGGCACGGGACACCACATGGACGGACGTTCATGTTGCGGTCAGCCACGGGCGAAAGGGGGGCCGGGTTCAGGAAGCGCCCATAGGCGGAAGCCGGGCCGGGTGGAAGGATCCGCGGACGAATGCGGCGCCGGGTGGAGGGGGCAACAGGGACGAAATACCGAGTCGGGTGGAGGGGTGGCTCCCACCCGAATGCCGAGTCCCGCGTGGGGGTCGCCCACAGACGCATGCCGAATCCCGTGAAGGGGTCGCCCACACACGCATGCCGAATCCCGTGAAGGGGTCGCCCACGGACGCATGCCGAGTTCCGTGAAGAGGTTACCCACAGACGCATGCCGAATCCCGTGAAGGGGTCGCCCAGAAACGCATGTCGAGTCCGGTGGAGGGGTCGCCATCCGGCGGAGGCGGAGCGCAGGGAATGGGGGGTGGGGTGCCTCCAACCCACGCGCGGCGCGGCGAGGTTGGGGGTGGGCTGGCGGGGGCCCCCAACTGTCTCACCCACCCCTCGCGACCCGCGCATGCCGCCATCCCGGCGCCACGCGGCGAAATCCGCCCATTCCACCATCACGGCGCCAAGCCGCGCGACCCACCATTGCTTCCGTGATGGCGGCACCTCCCGGGAGGGTGCCGGGCGGCAGCCTGGCAATGCGGGGCGCCCGCCCGCCCTATCCGAATCAGCCGGTCGCGGGTTCGTCCGCCGCGGCGATGTCCGTCCCCACGGGGATCGCTTCGAGCGCGTACCCGATGTCGAGGTACTGCATGCCGATTCCTCCGTAGAGGGGCGGAATCGCCACGCCGCCGATGATGAGGTCGGGGGCGGTGGCGGTGCCGGATTCGCTGCCGGGGCTGTCGGTGAAGGCCCACTCGATGAGGTGGGTGACCTTCTCGCCGTCGTTGCCATAGGCCCGCGCGAGGCCGCCGGGAATGGTGGCGATGGGCCCGGACGTTGTCGTGTAGAGGTGGATGTCGAACGATCCGCTCGCGAGGGCGTGGCCTTGCCTTGCGGCGGGCGTGTTCGCCATGAGTTCCACGGTGACGCTGCCGGTTTCGGCGTACGGGATTCCCCATGCCGTGTAGGCGTCGGTGAGGGCGTCATGGGTCGTGATGGCGCCGAGGGGGAGTACGTGGGCGTACCGGTCCGCGGCGAATTCGTCGGGCGGGATGACGACGACGCCGGCGAATATGAGGCCGGCATCTTCGAGGGTCTCGTTACCGACGGTGGCTTCCGGGCACGTGTAGGCCAGGAGGAGGAGGATGCCGGATTGTCCGAGGGGGTCGAACGGTTCCGGCCGGAATCCGGGGAGCATCATGTCCTGTGTGAATTCCATGGGGAACGGGATGACGCCGAGGGTTTCCATGCATCCGGTGAACGTGTTGGTGAGGACGGGATTGTCCAGCGTTTCCGGGTCGACGACGCCGGCGTCCAGCGCCGCGTCGTCCACGGACGGTGTCGTGCAGCCGGCGACCATGATGGCGCCGACCATGAGCAGGGATCGTGCAAAGCCTCGCATCGGGACTTGTCTCCAGCCGCCCGCGTGGGGCTTCGGAAATATAAACATTCGCGGAGTCTGTCGACGGAGGGATGCCGCCGTGCGCGGGCCCGGTGCGCGCGCCCGCGCGCGCCCGCATACCGTCCATCAACCGATCCGCGTGGACGCCTCGATGCCTTTCACGAGGGCGTAGAGTGTCGCGTTCACGGGCGCGTCCATCCCCATGTCGCGCGCGACCTGGACGATGGCACCTGAGAGGGATCCGATCTCGGTGGGTCGGCCGCGTTCCACGTCCTGCAGCATGCTGGACTTGTTGTCGGCGGTATGCTCGGCCACCCATCGGGTCCGGGCGACCAGGTCGTCTGGGGGCAGGTTGATGCCGGCGGCGCGGGCGACGGTGACGGCTTCGGCACTGGCGCGCTCCAGCAGGTCGCGCAGGGGCGCAAGTTTCAGGAGTGCGCCGTTGGGGAGGGCCGTGATGGCGGTCGCGGGGTTGATGCCGACGTTCACGATGACTTTCGCCCAGAGTTCGGCGTCGAGGTCGTCGACGACGTCGCAGGCGAGTCCTGCGCCGACGAATGCTCCGGCTGCGCGTTCGGCGGCGGTTTCGTCGCCTTCGGGGCTGCCGACGCGGAGGTAGCCGTCGCCGGCGTGGCGGACGCGGCCGGGTTCGAGGAAGGTGACGCCGTGGCTTGTGGCGCCGCCGAGGATGACGGCGTGGGGGATGGATCGCTGGAGGATCTGGGTGTTGCCGAGGCCGTTCTGGAGGGTGAGGACGGTTGCACCATCCGGGATCGTGGGTGCGGCTTCGGCGGCGATCTGGGCGGTGTCGTACGCTTTTGCGGTGACGAGGTACATGTCGGCGGGGGGTGCGTCGCTTGCGTGCGCGACGGCGTGGACCTTGGCGCGGACCTCGGTGCGGCCTTCGACGATGAGGCCGTGTTCGCGGCACATGATGGCGTGTTCGCGGTTGCGGGTGACGAGGGTGACTTCGTGGGCTTGGGCGAGGACGCCGCCGAGGAAGGAGCCGAGTGCGCCGGCGCCGAGGATGACGATCTTCACATCACGACCTCCCACACTTCGGCGGAGCGTGGGAGTCGTCCGAGGCGGGCGTCGCCCATGGGTTCGGCTTCGAGGGTGGTGGGGGCTGCGGGTTCGTCGACGGGGATCTCGATCTCGGACGCAAGCTGTTGGAAGCGTGGGCCGGTGTAGCCGACGAGGGGGCGGAACACGGTGACGCGGGCGCGGGCGTCGAGGTGCGCGTAGGCGGTGGCGCCGGCGACCTGGTCGGCGAGGACGACGCATGCGGCGTTCTTGCCGCGGGCGAGGTCGCTTGCGCAGTCGAGGAGGTAGGCGCGGCGTCCGGTGGGTTCGAGTTCTTCGGGGACGTCGGCGACCATGACGGGGAGCCGGGGGAGCCATCGGGCGAGGGCGCGGAGGGCGGGTTCGAGTTGGGTCATGCGGTCGCGGGGCGCGATGAAGAGGGGTTTGACGCCTCGGCGCATGGTGAGCCATGCGGCGACGGCGGCTGCGGGTTCGTCGAGGATGATGACGGATTTGCCTTGGCTGCCGACGGGGAGGCCGCCGGGTCCCTTGACGATGTTCGTGAAGAGGTATGCGTGGTTTTGTCGGACTTCGATGAAGACTTCGACGTCGGGGTTGTCGAGGTCGACCTTGGGGCGGGTGCCGGTGGCGTCGAATACGGCGTCTTGGATGGCGGCGCCGACCATGCCCGCGATCTCACCTGATTTGAAGGGGTGGTCGCCGGTGCGTCGGCCGCGGACGCCGAAGGTTTGGCCGGGGCTGATGAGGCGGGGGCCGGCTTCGCGGGCGCCTTTGAGGATGGCGTCGACGTCGGCGGGGAATTCGCGGGCGGCGCTGGCGGATACGACGCCGAAGGTGTGGCGGGCGGCGTTGAGGGCGAGGGGTGGTTCGGCGGTGAGGATGAGGATGCGGCCCCATTCGCGTTTGAGGGTGGCTTCCACGCCGCGGGAGGCGAGGGCGTGCTCGAGGTGGTCGACGAGTTGCCGTTCGAGTCGGCTGCGGACGACGCGACTCTTGATGCCGATCTCGCCATAGCGGACGAGGACCGTGGCCCATGCCATCGCGGCCCCGAGGGATGCACATCCGTTTAAGGCCTTGCGGCGGGCGCGCGGCCAGGGGCCGGGGGCCGGGGGCCGGGG
>JBFILE010000137.1:0-9464 GCA_041599855.1 Thermoplasmatota archaeon | reverse complement strand
CCTCGCGGCCCGCCCTCGTCGCCGCTAGAACTGCACCCTCCAGCAAACCCCCTCAACTCAAACCAGCTTCACGCCCACCTTCCGCCTCGCCCGCACCCGCCCCCGGATCATGACCCGCCTTCGCCGCCGCCGTCAGCCCCCCGACCCAGAGCGCAGCGAACGCGGCCGCGGGAACGAACGCCCACCATCCCCGGCTCGCCAGGATCGCGCCGACGAGCACGAACAGCGTGGCCAGGACGAGGGAGGTCGGCCCCCACACCGCGTACACGGGGCGCGGGCGCGTGCGTGCTGCATCCGCCGCCCGCGCGAGTCTCCGGAATTGCCCGCTCGCGGCGGCCGCGTCGGCCCGGGCCGCGCCGAGGCCGAACCGCGACCACTTCGCGAGCGCGAACGGGAGCACGTACAGGGTCGAGAATGCGACGCCCGCGAGGACGATCCACGCGACCATGGGAACGGGATCCGACCGAGGGTCTGCGAGAGGCACGCCCACGAAGAGGTAGATGCCGTACGAGGCGATGGCTCCCGTCGCCCACGAGCGCAGCCGGAATCCGGGTCGCTCCGTGACGGGCACCCCTTGCCGGGCGTCCCGCGCGAGGGCCACCATGAGGATGAGGACGCCGGCGCCGTACACCGTGGCGACCCCGATGAAGAGCGCCGAGGCGGCGACGGGTGCGTACCCGACGAGCGTGACCGTCGTGGCTGCGTCCGGCGCGGGCGGCACCTGCAAGGTCGCCGTGATGGCGAAAGGGGCAAGGCGGGGGAGGGTGGCGTCGGGCACGCGGAACGCGGTCTCGAATTCGACGGGGTCCACGCCGAGGCGTTTCGGCGTGTCGATGCGGGCGTCCACGGTTTCCCCCCAAGGCGTCTTCAATTGGGCGCTGTGGAGAGTGGGATGAGCGCCACTGGCATTCATCACCGTGACCATGACGCGGCCGTCGTCGCCGGGCGCATAGCGCTCCTTGTCGAAGGTGAACGTGACGCGGACGAGGTCGCCTTCGACCGTTTCCGGGAGTGCCGCCACGCCGGGAGCGGCAAGGCCGAGGACCATGAGGCCGACGAAGGCGATGGTGAGACAAGCGCGAGCGCGGGCGCGGGCGCACGACGACCGGCGCGGCGCCGGCGTATGGGATTCGATCGGCACAGGACGCGCGGAATCGGGGCGT
Organism: Thermoplasmatota archaeon; assembly: GCA_041599855.1. Lineage (GTDB taxonomy): Archaea > Thermoplasmatota > SW-10-69-26 > JACQPN01 > JAJPHT01 > JBFILE01. The sequence continues at coordinate 8,301 of JBFILE010000137.1, read as the reverse complement.
CCGGATTTAGGGTTGCGGTCGCGGGGAGGACCGTTTCGTTCAAAACGCGCATCCAATCCGGCTATATGCGGTTCCGGCGACGATCGGCCGAGAGGTCGCCATGCGATTGTTTGTCGTTGCCATCCTGTTCTTCGTGCTCACGGCCGCCGTGCCCGCAGCTGCCATCGTGATCCTCGACCCGTTCGGGGACGCCGGTGCGGACGCCCGTGACGAGTCCCTCGCGACCGAGGATGCCGGTGATGCTGGGCACGCCCATGATTCCCATGCGCGCCCCGTGATGGAGCCCCCCACGCGAACCGTGGGCGCAATCCCGTCCCTCGCGGACGCCATCTCCGATCTCGAGCGCCGGGACCGGATCGTCATCGCCGGGGACGCTGCCTTCAACCCCGCGAACGGGGTGCGCGAAGGCTCCGGCACGCCCGAGGACCCCTTCGTCATCTCCGGCTACTATGTGGACGTCCTCGTCCTGAGCGACACCTCGCGCACCTACGAGGTGCGGGACAGCTTCATCCGGAAACTCATCCTCGATTGGACGGGCTCCGGCGCGGACGGGGCGGACGCGTCCCAGGTCCGCTCGTACGTCCACCACAACCGCATCCTGGACCTTGAGGTGAACCGGAACGTGGCGCGCACGGGGGACACGACGGCCTCCGTGATCGAGCACAACGAGATCGTGAAGGTCACCCAGCTCCGCCACTTCGACGGCATCTTCCGGTTCAACACGGTGGGGGATGCGAACCGTCTGCCGATCCTTGCCGGTGCGCCGACGGTGGTGTTCAACATCGCGGGCCTGAACGCGGCCAGCATCCACGACAACGTGATCCATGGCGGTGTCGACATGAAGATCCACGGCCACCACCACTCGGATCGCCCGGGCCTCTGGAGCCACAACCATGCGGCCCCCGATTCCCAGCAGGAGGAGGCCCATGACGAGAACCACAGTCTCCGTTACATCGCGTTCGACTTCAGCGACAACCACGTCATCGACCCCTCGGGCTTCGGTGTCCGGTACAACGACAAGAACCACGAGGCCGACGATCGCCAGGCCACCTCGGAGCAGGAGCCGGCCCTCGAGAAGCGCCACATCCACTTCACCACGGTGCGTCTCGTGAACAACACGATCGAGCAGGCCCCGCTCCGCGTCGAGATCATGAACGCCGCGGACAAGCGCCATGTGGCCGGCGAACACGGGGTGCTTGATGTGATCCGGAACACGATCCGGTCACCCGCCGGCGGCGACGCCATCCTCATCGGCGGCGTGCGGAACGCGGCCGTGACCGTGCGGGGCAACGTGGTGGACCGCGCGGATGCGCTCCTTGCGTCGGGCGCGGGGATTGTCGCCCATTCCTTCGAGAACGTCACGATGCATGTGGACGGGAACCGCATGACCGGCTTCCGCTACGGGGTGCACGCAACGGCATTTGATGACACGACGCACTGGTTCGTCCACGGGAACGACGCCGGCGCCGCCAAGTACCCCGTGTGGTGGGACGACTCGGTCGCGAACCCGCCGGCCGGCAAGGGCGGCGCGCACGGCAACCACGATCATGAGCATGGAAGCGACGAGGAGAAGGGAGCGATTCCCGCAGATGGCCGCAGCAGCCGGATCCCGACCGCTGCACGTCGGCCCATCTGAGGAAGGCCGGTCCATCGGTCACGCGGCCGGGGCCGGCGTTCCGCATCGGATTTCCTGCACCGGCGGGGTGCATCGGCGCTGCCAGGTCACACCCGCACCGGCCCAGCGCTCACCCTGGGAGCCTCGCCGATGCCATGCTCCGGGAGCGCGCGACGGCACCCCGATGATGGGTATCCGGCCCCGGCTGAGCCACAACACCTGGCGAAGGGGGAATGGAATGTGGGTGACGAGCGGATTCAAACGGCTTTCGGCGAACTCTCGATCTCCGAGAATTCCGCCTTCAGCGCAATCAGGTCCTTGATCCGGTTCTCAAGGAACGGGGTCAAGGGAAGCGCACGGTATTCGAGCGGCTCCTTGTTCACCTGCTCGGCAAGTCCGTAGAGGGCAAGGTCGTCGAGCACGCGGTAAAGTTTGTTCCGAGGGACCCTGCTGGCGCGCGCGAGAGGCGTCACCTTCGCGACACGCAGCCGACCCAACGCAAGATAGGCGCGGGCTTGGTAAAGAGTCAAATTGGCAGCTTTCAACCGTTCCACACGCTCGTCCAACTCTTGCACACTTGTTAAGGGCGACACGACGCGCCGTCAGTCACGCTCCAATCATATAGCGATTTGTAACGTGTATGGTCCGCGGCGAACGATCCCCCCTTGCATGTCCGGCCGGATCGCCCCAGCCATGCCTCCCAGGCTGTACTGCTCGGGTTACAGGATGCGTGCGAACCCGTCAGGCGACCATCGCTCTTGCCCCTTTCCTACTGCTCCGTGGGTTGCCCGTCAAGGTGCCGCGTTCAACGGCGGGATCGGGGAGGCCGCATCGCGAGCAACCCAGGCACGGAGCGTCACGGTGCCGGTGAAGGCACCCCCCGGATCTGCGAGACCGACGCGGAACTCCCACGCGGAACTGCGCGCATACGGGCTGTCCACCATGGACCCCACGAGGTCGATCCTGTACGTTGCCCGGCCGCGTTCCATCATTTCAGGGGCCAGGGTGCCCTCGGACGGCGTGTTGGATTCAAGGTACGTGACGACGAAGGGATTCTCGCCAGCCGGTACGTCACCCGACCACGCCAATTCCACGAGCACCTCCTGCGCGCCCTCAGGCACGAGGGACCGGTTGCGGACGGGCGCCGCGAGGACGGCGGCTGCCGGCCGCACGTCCTGGCCATCATGGAGGAGCGTGGTACCTGCCGCGCGGACGAAGGTCCCCGTGCGCGTCTCGTCCGCGAGGAGCAGCTCGTCGCCGAGGACCCATGGATTCCCGTGCGGCGGATCGATGAGGACCGGGCGACCGATCGTGGCAACGAGGGTCACGTGGGCCGTGCCGTTCGCGAAGGCCAATCCGGAGGCATCCGGGACCGGGTCCAACCGGAACCGCCACGAGGACACGCCCTGGTGGGGGACATCGGTCATGTCCTCAGTCACTTCGATCCGGGCCGTGAGCGTCGTCGTGAAGGGATCGCCCGCGGCAATCGGCTCGCTCGCGTTCGCGTCACGGTAGCGGAACTGGAGGCCCGTGCTGGGAAGGAGCTCAGCGGGCGTGAAGGTGATGTTCACCGTGAGGATTCCGGCTTCCGGCGGAACGAGGGAACCGCTCGCCAAGCCGAATTCGATGCCGCCCGCGGTCGATCCGGCTGCGCCCACGGTGAAGTTCGCCGCCGGCAACTCGATGTCGGCGTCAAGAAGCGTGATCGAGGTCGCGCCGTTCCATAGGTTGTGGAAGTGCCATCGCCCATTCGTCGTCGGCCGCGGCGCGGGCGCGGGAGCCGTATTCGTCTTTTGGGGGGTCGTCGACGAATCATCGGACGACTTCGTTCCGGTGGTCCCCACGGGTTCGCCCGCCGCATCATCCGACCCGAAGCACCCGGAAACGACCGGGACCAAGAGGAGCAGGACGAGCAAGCCGGGCCCGCTCCTGGCGCCACGAACGCGCGGGGGGGCAGCAGCTGCAACGCGGGCGCGGGGGAACCTCACGCTACCCGTATCCGCCATCGGTCGCTCTTGAAGCTTGTGGCGCACGCGTGCAGGTAAGCGGCAGGAGACACGACCACGGGAAGCCCCCGGGGTCGGTGCCCGTGTCGACCCCGGCAAACCGCCGATGGTCGGTCCACGCCGCGCCCGGAGTCCCGGAATTCATTTCCCTGTGGGTGCCGGCCGTTCCCGCATGCGTCCCTTCTTCTGCGGGTGGCGGACCCGGGCAGCCTCCACCCACGCCTTGACGCGGGCCGCCGTGACCGTCACACCTCCGCCTTCGCGTTCGGCGAGGACCTTGTTCACGCGGTCTGCGAGGTCATCGGGGTCGGCGCGGGCGAGGGCCTTGGCGGAACCGATGCCGGCCGCGAGCAGCGCTTCGCCTTCGTCGATGCCGACGCCCGGGAGGCTGAGGATGCCGCCCAATGTCTGCCACGGCTCCGCCGTCTTCTCGGTGACGCCCGCAACCTCCGCGAGGGTGGCGAGGTCGGCTTCCACGAGCTTCCGCGCGGACGTGTAGCCGGCGGCTTCGAGGCGCTCCCTCCGCTTGGGACCGATTCCGTCCAAGGCATCCAGATCGTCGGGTCGTGCCGGAACGGGAGCCACGCCAGCCGGGCGTGGCAGGCGTCCCGAGATGGCATTGTTCCCTTCGCCGCGGATGAGGCATGGAAGGCCCGTCCTCGGGTTCACACCCACGTCGAAACCCTTGGGCTTCGCGGCCGGCTGACTTCCGGACGGTGGCGTGCGCGCGAACACGTACCGCGCATCTGCGGCATTTCCGATGCGGAAGAGCCCGAACCCGTGGTACTTGAAGCCCACGAAGGCCGGGTCCAGCGTGCCATTGGTGGCTTCGCCGAGGGTGACGCCGGTGGCCGCGACCGGCTCTTCGGGGACGCTGGACACGAGGATTGCGTCGGCGTCATGGAGGCTCATCTGACGTGTGGCGCGCGCGACGCGATTCGCATCGCGAGCGGGATCCGAGGCGGCCGCCATGCGGGCCGCGGCCGCGGTCATGGGGTGCTGGGCAGCCATCGCGGATGCGAGCACCATGGGAATGTCCTTGTCCGAAGGGTCGAGGGACGCGCTGGCGCCCACGGCTTCGCGGACGGGTGTGGCGCCTGTGAGCGCGTGCGGGAGAGCGGTGCCGGCGTGGGCGTGGGCGGGGTGCGCCACGGTCGCCGGGGTGGCGGCCCCGGCGGCGCGCGGGGTCGTGGGGGCCGGTGCGGTGTGCGCAGAGGCTGTTCCGGTCTTGCCGTCCGCGGCATCCACGTCGTCGCCCAGAACGACGGTCCCGCAGGTGGGGCAATGGAGCCGGGAGATGCCCGGCGCGAGGAACGCGAGGAAGGAATCGTCGCATGCGGCGCATTCGAGGGTGCGCGGCATGCCTTCCGGGGATGGCAGGCGGAAGGGGACGGCATCGCCGCCGAACGTGCTCTTTTCGACCACGAAGCCGCGGCGGTTCGTGATGACGATGGCCAGTCGACCCAGGCGGCCTTGACGGATGAGCTGCACTTCGCGCACGACTTCATCGTCACGGAGCTGGGGCTCAAGGAGTGGGCTTGCCCAGGGCGGCACAGGGACCAATTCGTGATGCCTCCAGTCGATTCCGATTGACCCGGGGACGACGCCATAACGTTGTCGAAACGAATTGGCGATCGGGACCAATCCGGGACTGTACGGAAAGTCGCATCGCACCGTACGCGGCGGGTCGGACCCGTCTTCAAACCCGTACCGGCACGGGCGCTCCCAGGGTGATCCGTCGGCCGTCGCACGTGCTCTCGCGGGCGAGGATGCGGACGCCCGCGTCCTGCGCATCCGCGAGGGCCGCCGCGAACACCGGATCCCGCTCGTGGAACGGTTCGATCCGGATCGCGCCCGGTGCTGCCACGATGAAGAAGGCGGCGGTCGGCGTTCCGCCGCGCGCGAGCGCCGCAAGTTCTGCCAAGTGCCGCGCGCCCCGCGTCGTCGGGGCATCCGGGAACCGGGCGACGAGTCCTTCGGCCTCCTCGTGGAAGAGGCTCACGCTCTTCACTTCCACGAAGCATGACGGGTGGTCGTCGTGCGAGAGGAGGAAATCGAACCGGCTCTTCCCTTCCCGGACTTCGGCGCGGGCGTGCGCGTATGGCGCGAACTCCGTGAGGTCGCCGGCCGCGAAGGCTTCCGCGAACAGCCGGTTCGCGACCCGGGTGTCCGTGACGAACCATCGGTCGAGCCGCTCGAAGGCGATGTGGTCCCATTCCGTCTTGCGCGGCGGAGCCGTGCCGCGTGTGGCCGGCGGGGGACGACGGGCAAGGAGCATGGGTCGCCCGGGGTCGAGGAACTCACCGAGGCGGCCGGGGTTCGGGCAGAACGCGTGGAGGATGCTGCCTTCGTGCTCGGCATGGACGAGGAACCGGTTGGGGCGGGCCCGGAACCGCGCTCGGATCACCGTCGAAGGCAATTCCACGGCCCGGCGACCGGAGGGTTCGCCCTTAGGCGTTGCGGGGGTTCTTCACACGCAGCAGAAGGGCGCGGCGGCGTTTCCGGGCACTTTGGGCGACGAAATCGTGACAACCGGCACCACGAATTCCTCCGACCGCGCGCATGATGGGTTTTTCACAACTGGTTCTTCGGGACGAGGTGATCGCCGCCGACAATCAAAGAAATGATCGAATCCCCTTATCCCCGAACACGAGGAGTTCCGTCCAGCCTGAGCGATCAGGCGACAATCCGGGTGTTTGAAGGGAATTCCGCGGAACCGGCCGAAGCCACCCTGCCCGGCCGATCCCGCTGGACCGATCTTCCGAATCTCCCATGCCGCTCCCCGGTGGGTGCGGTCCGCGCTTGCCCCTGGGCCTGCGACACAAGAGCACCTGCGTTTCCCTCCCCCTTGGTGAGTGGCGTAGGCCCTGCGCGGAACTTTTCCCTTGCTCCCCGGTTGCGGATCAAACGAAATCGAACAAGGTTCGCTGCCGCATCAACCGATCCAGCAACGCACTGCGTGTGACCCAATCCTTCGCGATGGCCTGCCCGGTCACGTGCTGCACCGCACTCGCGGTGTCGCTGAAGGCGATGGGTGGTTGCGACATGGCCCTCCGGACGCCTTCCCGGATGACCCAGACACCAAGCGGCGCCCAGTACGCTTCCGTGATTTCCCGGAACACGATGGCTGCCGCCTGTCGCTTGACGCGGTCGCGCAGGTGTTCGAGGACGGCGAGCCGCGCCGAATAGTAGGCTCCGGTCACGTTCGCGGCATACCCGCTGCGTCCGCGATGGTCCTCCCAATCGCTGGCCCACGCGAACCCGCCTTCCTGCTGCCAGACCTCGGTCATGTCGAAGCTCCACGCAGCCGGGATGAGGAGCACGTGGAAGCGGTTGCCGTGGACCTCCGCGTAGTGGACCACGACTTCACCGGCCTGCTGGAGGTGCTTGACACCCTCGATCAGGTCCTTCCCAAGCATGTCGTCCGTGGCCGTGATGGACCATCGCGTCGGCACCAGGCGCCGGCGGGCACGCTCCCCGAGGAGTCCGACGGAGAGGATGCGCTGGATGTGGTCCGCATCGACGCCCGCGGCCGCGAGTTCGCTCACGGCGGTGGCGGCGGGCGCGTGGATGTCGGCCACGAGTTGATCCACGCGCCGCGCGGGTGAGGCGTGTTCGGTCACGCGGGCGCTCGCGACGGGGATGCTGGGCCCCATGGGCGCCGCGAATCCGTCGAGGCGAGGCGGCCGATCGAAACGGACCGCCTTTTCGAGGGTGACCTCGGTTTCCACGGGGCGACTCGACACGGCAAGCGCGCGTGTGGCCTCCAGGACGCGGCCCGGGTCGCGGCCTTCCGGGTGCGCGGCGTCCCGCACGTCCGCATGCCGTTTGCTGCGGAGAAGCCGCGACCGGAGGCCCAGGATCTCGGAGATGTCGCGATCCACCCAGTCGCGGGGACTGTCGAGGATGCCGACATCGTCCACGTTCCCCGGTGGAAGGAGGGGGCCCACCTGGACGCCCGGGTACCCGTGCCGACCCACGAAGACGGAGGGCGGCGATGGTCCGGAAACATGCGTGCCCTTCACGCTCGCGAGGTCGCGAAAGCCTACGAGACGCGCGACCACGGGACAGCGGGGAATATCGCACAGGGGGGCTGCTCCGCGGAGGGTCTCCATGCTGAGTCCCTTGCGGATCTCCAGCAGGTTGCGGCCGCATCGGCCGCAGGGTTCACCGAGCACCAATGGCGGGGAGACTTCCCCCGGTACTTGATTGTGGTTGAGCGGCCGCCGCGGCGGACGGACTCCCGCAACGGCGGCGGACGGATTCGGGCCGGGCGAATCAACAATCCGGATGCTCGGAGCGGTCGCCTCGCGGGTGTATGAACGAGTCCGGTGGATCATGTGCGGCCACGCGAACGCATTCCCCGGGTCGAAGCACCTCCACGGGTCGATCATGGCCGGTGCGGAGGGCTGCAAGAAGGACGTCCGTGTCCGTGCCGTGGTACACATGGCTCACGTGGACGCGGCCCGGCGCACACTCCGCGATGAGGCCGGCCGCGGTTTCGCCGGTCGAATGAACGCGCCCATGGCGGTTGCCCGCCTCGACGGCAGGCAACAGGACGTGGAGGATCAGGTCATCGGCCCCTGCGGCCAGTTCGCGGAGGCCGGGACACGGCGCCGTGTCCGACGCATACACGAGGGTCCTGCCTTCGGCGTCGCGAAGGCGGGTCGCCATGGAGGG
>JBFILE010000136.1:0-9524 GCA_041599855.1 Thermoplasmatota archaeon | reverse complement strand
CCTCGGACCATCGACCGCAGACGATTCCATCGTCGCCGTCGCGGACCTTGCCATCGGGGACCTGACCACGGTGACCGTGCCCTTCCGCGTGGATGAGAACGCCGGAACCGGCATCCTGAGGGCACGAGGCGAAATGCATGGCATGGACAACACGAGCTTCCGCCTCGCATCGGGCTCCGCCACTGCCAGTGTCTCCGGGTTCGATGCATCCCTTGGCGCCATTGCTGACCAGCCCGCCGAAACCGGAACGCCGTTCACGGGCAACTTCACGGTGCGCAACGACGGGCAAGCGCCCCTCACGGGCGAATTCCGGTACACGATCCGGTGGCCCGACCTTTCCCATGCCGCGGACGGACGCTACGAGGTGGCCGCCCTTCCGCCCGGTGAGCATGCGACGATCCCATTCTGGATCGAGGAGACCGTGCCCCCAAGCGGAATCGGCGTCATCCATGCCGAATTGCGCATGGGCGGCATGCCCGTCGAGACCCTGCGCCAGCCGTTCCCGGTCACCGGAACAAGCCCGGTGACGGCAAGCATCCTCGCCGACGCCGAATACCATCGCGGGGAAACGGCTTCGGTCCGCCTCGTTCTCGAGAATCCGAATTCGATCCGCATGGACGGCATCCTGCCCACGTTCCACGGCATCGAAGTGACGACCCTGCCCCCCGTGAGCCTGGGTGGTGGAGAACGCCGCGAAATCGCGATCGGCCACGCCATTCCAGGAAACCTGGAAATCCGGCATCAGGTGCTCCGCGCCGTGGTCCGCGACAGCGAAGGCACCCTCCTTGCGGACATCGCGACCGAGCATGCCATCAAGCGACCAGAGGATCTCAACCTGAGCCTGTCAACGGAGGCAATGCCCACGGTACTCGGTGCAGCCACGAGGGTTCCCGTCACGTGGAACGTGACGAATCTGGACGACAAGGCCTTCGCGGGCTCCGTCAAGGTTGATGTCGGACACTACAGGTGCAGTCAATACCGGTGCCATTTCTCCCCCGTTCAACCCGCTACGTTCGCAGGGGTGCACACGACTTCCGGCGCCCGCCAGTCGGGGACCACCTCGATCACGCTTCCCGATGACATGCGACCGGGAACCTATCAGTTCCGCGTGAGCGTCACAATGTTCGGAGCCGACATCGTGATGGATCGCCACACGTTCATCGTCCCCGGCCAACGCGCGGCCATCACGGCTGTGGACCTGGCGCCCTCGGTGGATGCCGGGGACACCCCCCTCGTGAACGTCTTCGTGATGAACACGGGCACCGCGACCCTCCGGGACCTTGATGTCACGTTGGACATCCCCACCGTAACCTCGAACCGCAGCCGAATCACACTCGGCCCCGGCGAGGAAGCCGTCGTCGCGTTGGGCCTGGCGTTCCCGAAGGCGATGATGTCCAGCGCGTACACCGTCAAGGCAAGCGCCACGCGCGCCGGAACCGAACTGGCCGATTTCGATGGTGTCGTGGATGTGCGGGGCCTTGCCGGAACGGTTTTCGTAGCCGCGCGCAACGAGGATTTCTTCCTGCCCGGCATGCGGGTGGAACTGGAGGTCGGGATCCACAACACGGGAATCTTCGATTACACGAACGCCACGTTCCTCGTGCGTCACGGTCGCGGCCTTGAAACCCGCTACCCGGGCCTCGCCATTCCTGCGGACGGCAAGCTGAAGGTGCCCTTCGAGGCGACGCTGGATCCCGACCTTTCCCGCACCGCCCGCGGCCCGCTCGGTTTCGCATACCAGCTCGTGGGCGGCAACGGCGTCATCATCACCATGGGCAACCTGTACGTGACGGTGATCCACCCGGGGGACCGGGTGGCCGTGACGACCCAATCATCCGCGTATGATGCAGGCGACGCCGTCCACGCACTCCTTCGAATCCTGAATCCCGACGCGGACACGCCGTTCGAAGGCACGGTCCGCTTCCGGGTCCCCGGCATCCATGATTCCACCCGGTCCGTGACGTTGGGGCCCCTGTCAAGCACCATCCGGAACGTGGACTTCCGGCTCCCACTCGAAACGGCATCGGGTCTTCGACCCTCATGGACGGAGATCCGGGACGCGAACGGAACCCTGTTGACGAACCATTCGCACCCGCTGCGGGTGAACGGCGTCAGCGTCATGGTCACGGACCTATCGACCGAACGGCCCGCACACGTGCCCGGTACTGTCGCAACCGTGACGATGCGGGTGCAGAATCGTGGAACCGCGTACCTGGACGGCACGGTGAATGTCACGTTGCGCGACCGGGGAACCGACCGGATCCTCGCTTGGAGCGCCGCACCCATCCTCGGCGCACCCACCACCCAGATGCAGCCGAGCATCGACCTCCCGATCCCCGTCCATCTCCAGCCCGGCCTGTACCGACTGGTGGCGACCACCACGACCCGACTTTCCGGCATCCTTGTCAACGTGCACGCCGCGACGCTCACCCTTTCGGCGGGCGAGTTGATCGCGCCCGATGCCCCGGTGTCCACAACCGCCATTCCCGGGACGGCTCAAACCGTGGTAGTTCCCATCCGGAATCCCGCGCCGGTTCCTGTGGAAACGCGCTTCAGCACAAGCCCAGGCACCGGCTCATGGATCGGGATTCCTCCCGCAGGCGCGGTTGCCGGCGGCGAAACCCTCCGGCTCCCGGTCCGCGTGGCGGTTCCCGCCGACGCAACGCCGGGCGTCCACGCCATCACCATGGCCATCCACCACGGAACGCGCACCACCCCGGTCGTGATCCACGTGGATGTCGCGGCGATCCAGATCGGTCCGCGCGCATTCACCCTCGATGCGGGTGCCTCCAACGTGGAATCATTCACGGTGACGAACAGGGCCGACCGCGCGGTCCGGAATCTTGCATTCTCGCTCGCGACGGGCGGCACGGTTTCGCCGGAAGTCCTCGACATCCCAGCCGGCGAGTCGGCGGTTGTCAACGTGACGCGCACGCTGGCGCCCGGGACCCCGCCCGGCACGCGCCTGCGGAACCTGCAGGTCACCCATGACGGAGGCGCTGCGCTCACGCTCCCGTACACGGAGGACGTGCGGGCCGTGTTCGCACCCGCAGGGCCCGCCCGATTGTCCATCGTCACCTTTGCCAACGTACCGTCGCAGACGTCCTTCGTGGTCACCAACCACGGCAACGTCGCCGGGTCCGTGACACCAACCGTGGACGTGTCCGCGACCCCGATGACGGCCGCATTCGAACCGACCACACGTGCCCTGGCACCGACGGAGGCGCGACCCTTCACGATGACACTCGCCGCGTCCGGTGCAGCGCCCGGCATCCACTCCCTGTCGGCAACATGGGGCACGGCAGCCACGGTCATCGTGTCCATCCTCGATGTGGACATGACATCCGACGACCCGCCGCTCACGGTGGGCCCCGGCGATACTGGCACGTTCAACGTCACCCTCACGAACCGGGGAGAAGCAGTTCTCGACGGCGTTCGTTTCGCCGGCGACTGGATGACCTTCGAACCCGCCACCGTGGACGTCGCACCCGGGTCCTCCGTGTCGGTGGTTGCCCACGTGACGGTTCCTGCAACCCAAAGTCCCGGCATCCACGGCCTCATCGTGGATGCCGTCCACAGCGGCGGGAACCATGCACAGCTCGCGGTAGATGTCGCAGTACCCAGGGTCCAGCGCCTCGCGACCGACGTCACGGCCGTCGAACACGACGTCATTCGAGGCACGTACGACCATGCACGCATCGTCCTCCGCAATGACGGAAACGTGGCCATGCTCTGGCAGTGGGAGCCGACGGGCGCCGCGATCGACCGCATGACCGTCCTCCTTGATCCGCTCCGCCGCTTCGACACGGTGAAGAAGATTGCCCCCGGATGGGCCCCCCACCTTGACGCGGGAGAGGAAATCGTGCTCCATGTGTATGGACGAACGCCCGCCTCCGAATCACCCGGGACCTTGACGGGGAGCATGCGGTTCCTCGTGACGGCCGACCGCGGTTCGGGAGCCGGCTCCGTCGAGGTTCCATTCACGTGGAATGTGCAGGATGTCGCATTCCTCCAGGAGCGAATGGCATTCCAGGTCCACGAGGGGGAAGCTGCCACGTTCCAGCTTCCCGTGCTGAACAACCTCGGGTCCGCCGCACCATTCCACATGGAGCGAACCGACCTCCTGAGCCCCGACAGTCCCCGCATCTCTTCGTTGCGGCACCTCGACGGGACCTCCGGAACCCTTGCTACGGGGTCCTCCGCCGTGGACTTCGCGGTCACGGTTCCCGAGCGGGCGCGCGCGGCCGTCGAACGCGGCCTCATGGCGCTCACGGTTGATGGGATCACCGGCTACGTGCCGGCGAACCTCACGATCCCGGCCCGCGTCCAACTCGAATTCGACGACGGCGCTCTCTCCACCTTCGTGCCACCCGGAACCGTGAAGGATCTCGAGGTCCCGGTTTCGAACACCGGAAACCTCTGGGGCACCGTGGACATCCATGTGGCGGAGACGCGCCCCGCGACCGACGAAGGAACGGTCACGTCGGTCACGGCTTCGCTCCCCCTCGCGCCCGGTCGGACGGGCTTCGCCTCATTCCGGGTGGCGCCCGCGGCGGATGCGAGCATCAACTACTCGGTCGACGTGCAATATGTGACGTCGGCCGGATCCTTGATCCGAACCCTTCGCATCGTCACGGACCTTGCGGCACTGGGTGACGTCACGGTGGTGAGTCCGCGCGGTGACGGGCACCACACGAGTCTTGCCGCGGCGATTGCGTCCCTGCCGTTCGGCGGACGCATCCTGCTCCTGAACGGAACGTACGAGGGGCAATTGGTCGTGGACAAGATCGTCCACATCACGGCACGTGACGGACCGGCCTCCACATTCATCGTGCCGCCGGACGGGGCAAACGGCCACACGGTCGATGTCACGTCGTCGCACGTGGTTGTCGAGAACGTCACGGTGATTGCGGCACCAGGGTCCGCATCTGCCGTCCGCACCCGCGCCTCAGCAACGGCATTCAGCTTGGCAAACAGCGCCGTGGAAGGGGAAGGAAACCGCCTCCTGAAGATCGAAGGCACCGACGACGTCCACGTGGCCGGCACCGTGTTCCGCAACGTGAACGGCGTGTCGGGGACGGGCATCTATGCGAGTGGCGGAACCGTGAACCTCCTGTTCGAGGACGTCGGGTTCCACAACCTTGACCGCGGCGTCGAACTCTACTTCACAACCGATGTGACCGTGCGCAATGCCGTATTCACCAACGTCCGCGAAGCGCTCCTTGTCCGTGGAGGCACCGGCCTCGTCGTGGACGCCAGCCTCCTTGAAGCGACGGACGGACGGTCGCGCCAGGGCATCCTCCTTGATGCGCCGTCCGCATTCACGCTGCAGGACCTCGAAGTCACCGGGTTCGCGGACGCCGGCATCGTGTTCCGCAACGCCGAGCGGGGAACCCTCAAGCGCAACGCGTTCAACCGGAACGGCCGCGGCCTCGACTTCACCCAATCCATCGAGTCGCGTCGCTACTTCGACCACGCATTCGACTCGCAGAACACGGTGGACGGCCTCCCGGTCCTGTGGGTCACGGGCCCCATCCACCGGACGAATACGACCGCGGCACACCTCATCGTCGTGGGCGCAGACAATGTGACACTCGAAAACATCCAGGTGGCAGGCGGCGCCGACACCGTGCGCATCATCGACGCGGACAACGTGACGCTGCGCGACGTGGCCATGACCGCCTATCAGGCACACCTCGGGATCAGCGGGTCGAGGAACGTGGACGTGCACGGATTCCACTCCGAACGGACATCCGCAAGTGTCACCACGTCCGACCGGATCCTCCTTGCCGACATGGACCTCGACACGCCGGGACCGGACGTCCGCGTCATCTGCGGCCGCCACGGCAGCAGCCCCCTCCACGTGAGCGACAGCTGGGACGTGCGCATCGAGAACACCCGGATCGGTGGAACCGCCAACGGCGCCATCATCGAGAACACGGGACGGTTTGTTGTCGATCAGGTGGCTTTCCATGACATCGCAAGCGAAGGTGCCGATGCCACGTGCGGCGCCCTCGCCATTTCGGGTTCCCTCGACCGTTCCCGGGATGCCAGGATCGAAGCCAGCACGTTCACCGGAAACGAACTCGGCCTCCACCTCCATTCGGCGACGGGAGCCGTCGTCACGGGCACGACGTTCCTGAACGACGTGGAACCGATCCGCGTGGCGGAGCACACCACACCCGACACCATCGACATCCGTCAACTCCGGCATACGTTCACGACGGACACGACGGTGAACGGGCACCCCGTCCTCTACCTCACGGACTTCGACGGCGACGGCGTCACCCTCAGCGGAATGTTCGGCCACCTTGCGCTGGTCGAATCGCGCAACATCGTTTTGGAGGATGTCGCCCTGGACGCCGCTGCCGGCAGCATCAGGGTCCACACGGTGGACAATGTGACCATCCGGCGCCTCGATGCCGCAGGATCCGCGCCACGCGTAGCCATCGAGAACGCGGCAACCACGCTGCTTGAGGACGTGGACCTGGGCGACGGCTCCTTGTCGGCTTCGGGCGCTCGGGACTTCACGATCCGCGGATTCCGCGGCGGCGGCAACGACGCCGCCATCGAGGTGACCGGAAGCACGAACGTCGCCCTGTCGGACATCGTCACCAACGCCCGCGGGAATGCCATCGTGGTCGAAGCCTCCACAGGCTTCACGGTCGCGCAGGCAACCGTGACGGGGAACGGCGCGGGCGGAAACGTCGGTATCGAGCTCCTCGATGTCGAGGATGCCACCCTTGCGGACGTCGCCACCACCGACGTGGCCGTCGGCATCCGCATCGGAAGCACGCGAACCCTGGAATTCCCCGCGCCGGCCCAGACCCGGATCATCGGCGGACGGATCGAGGGAACAACCGTCGCCGTGAGCCTCGGCGACCCGGCACGTCGACCCACCACCGGGACCCTGATCGACGGGACCCATCTCGTATCGGACGCCGTCGGACTCTTCCTTGCGGGTGCCACGGGCACCGCCCTCCGCAACGTCCAGATCGATGCACCGACCGCGGTGGACACGAGCAGCGGCACCGCTTCCGCCGCCGACTTTTCCCTTGAAGGAACAAATCTGGCGAACGGATACGCCATGCAGGTCGTGCAGGACACGGCCGGCCCCGTCGACATCACCGGCGACATCGGGTTCCTCATGGTGCGGAACGCCTCGCGCGTCACGGTCCACGACGCGGTCCTTCGCCCCGGCGCCGGCCAAGTCCTCATCGTCGGGTCGGACAACGTGACCTTCGCCCGCATCACCCTCGGTCCTGCCCTCGAAGGCGCAGCCCTCCTGTTCGCTGAAACGGCGGACACGGATGTCGAAGCCGTCTCCGGCGCCATCATGGTCCACGGAACCGATGCCGTCAGATGGCGAGCCAACGACCTCGACATCGTGCGGCCCGACGGACCCGCAGTGGTGCTCACCCGCGTGACCGACGCCCATGTTGCAGACAGCAGACTGGCGGCGGAAGGCGCGGCATTCGTCGTGGATGCCAAGGCCGTCACCCGGTTCACCCTCATCGGAACCACGGTTGACGGTGTCAACGGCGTCCGCCTTGACGACGCCCTCGATGCAACCCTCGACACCAACCGGGTGACCGGCTTGGACACGGCCGTTGCCATTGTTGACGGCAGCGGAATCACCCTCCGTCGCAACACGCTGGACGCACCGACACCGCTCCTCGTGCCACGATTCCACGACTGGAGGCCCGGCGATGATCTCACGCCACTGCGCATCGATGCGGACCCTTCGAATCTCCATTCCGGGGCCCCCATCCATTACCTTGTGGACGCGGCGGATACCGCGATCACGGGTGATGTCGGGGAGCTCCTGGTTCTCGCGAGTCCCAACGTGGAACTGGTGGGCGGCGGACTCGTCGGCGACGGACACGTGCGATTCTCGGACTCGTTCTCCATCACCCTTGACCCCTCGCCGGGCCCCGGCGCCGACGCTTTGCTCCATGTCGCCCAAAGCGCCAACGCGACCATCACGGGCACGGGGACCGGAAGTCACGGCATCCGGATCCTTGCCGAGGATGCCCCCGACCTCATCATCGACGGAATCGTCTCCGACTGCAACGGCACCGGTACGGGTATCGACATCCGCCGGTCGGGACCGACCCTGGTTCGGAACGCCGACATCCGCGGATGTGGCGTCGGACTGGCATTCGACGGCCGTGATGGCGACACGCTCGTCCTGGAGAACGGCCGGTTCCAAGGCAACGAAGCCGCCCTTCAGATGGACGGCGGACAGACCCATCGGATCACGGGTACGACGTTCGTCGGCCCGTCGCTGATCAGCGGGACATGGGGACGCCCCGTGCCGGACCTCCACATCACGGGCGCATCATTCGGCGGCGGCGGAATCGCCCTCGCGCTAAAGGACACGGCGGACGCCCGAGTCGAAACAAGCACGTTCGCGGACGCCGGAACCGGCCTCCACCTCGAGCGGAGCCTGCGGGCCGTCATCGGGGCAAACGCGTTCACGGACATCGAGGGCCGAGCCATCGACGTGTTCGAATTCGCCTACGGGACGAGTCGTCGGTCGAATGTCGACCATGACGTAGCCGACACCAACACCCATGACGGATACCCCATCTCGTACATCGTCGGCATGCGGGATGTCTCGCTGAGCGGAACCCACGGGCAGGTCGTGGTCTTCGATGCCAGAAACCTGGACCTCGGCACATTCAAGGTCCCGACGGGCGCATCCAACGTGGTCCTCGAAGGCATCGCGAACGTGACCCTCACGGGCGCCACATTCGATGCACCGTCCACCGCGCCTGAAACGTTCCATCTGGACAATCTCGATCGCCTCGAAGTCGTGGCAGGCACGTTCTCGAATGTCACCCTCGACGTGGATTACGTGGATCAGGTCATCATCGAGGACACCACCTTCCGCTCCGGCACGAAGCACGGCTTCGAATCATTCCGGCCCGGCCTCGTCCACGTGAACGGTTCCACCTTCCACGTCACCTCCGGAACGGGCATCTACCTGAACCGGGCGACGGGACCGGCAAACGTCAGGGATTCAGCCTTCCACGGTGCCGATTCCGGAACCGGCATCCGGGTCCAGTACGGGACCACGCTGGGCGTCACGAACGCGACGGTGACGGGCCTGTCCCGGGGGATCGACGCCTTTGAAGCCGACACGGCCGTGGATGGATTGGCCGCAACCTTCAACGCAGACCACCCGCGGATTCCGGTGTACGCCCGCCGCGGAACCCTCCATGTCGCCAACCTGACGGCAGACCATGCAAGCCGCGCCATCTACACGCACGATGTCACCGACCTTCGCGTCACGGATTCATCCGCGACATCCACGGACCGGTTCCTCGACATCCGGGAAGCACGCCCGTGGATGAGCCTGGATGATGCGCGCCACCTGCCGGCGGCCTTGACGCGCGTGAGCTTGGACGGCCGCGAGGTCATTGCGGTATCCGCAAACGATACGACCTGGGACAATGTCGGGGAAGCCTACGTATCGGGCGCCGCCCGCGTCGCCATCACGGGCCGGATTCCCGGAGCAT
>JBFILE010000135.1:0-9557 GCA_041599855.1 Thermoplasmatota archaeon | reverse complement strand
GCGGAATCCCGGTCCGGAACCGTGGCCGGGGATGCGCGCGAGACGAAGGACGGAACCACGGACAATGTCCTGACCGTTGAACAACAGGTCATCGTCGAGGATCGCAGCCGCGTGCTCCGCGTCCTCGCTGGCGCCGGGTCCGGCAAGACGCACACCCTCGTCCATTGCGTGCACCATGCCGTCGAGAACGGCCTCGCCGTCCCCCACCGCATCGCCGCCATCACCTTCACCCGCGACGCCGCCGCCAACCTCGGCCACCGCGTCGACCGCATCTCCCCCGGCCTCGCCAAGGACGTGGAAACCGGCACCTTCCACGCCTTCGCCACCCGCCGAAGCCGCGACCGCCTCGACTTTCTGCCAACTCCCCGCCAGTACAAGATCGCCGAAGGCATCCTCCGCCGCCGCCTCAACGGCTCCACCGACGACCGCCGCTTCATGCTCGCCCTCCTCAACGGCGAAGACGACCACGGCGAACGTCTCCGGGCCGTCCTCGGCCTCGTCTCCTACTGCAAGAACTGGGAGAGCGCAAGCGTCGACGTCCTCCGTCGCCAATACCCCCAGATCATGGACGAAGGCACCCGCGTCCGCCGCATCCTCATGGAATACGAACGCGGCAAAGGCGAATTCGCAGACTTCGACGACGTCCTCCTCACCTTCCGCGACAACCTCCGCGACGACGCAGCCTTCCGCAAACGCATGCGCGAACGCCTCGACCTCCTCCTCGTGGACGAATACCAGGACATGAACGGCGTCCAACAGGAAATCGTCCTCCTCCTCACCCACCCCCGGTACGACGGCCGCGCCGCCCGATTCGTCGCCGTCGGCGACGAACGGCAAGCCATCTACGGCTTCCGCGGCGCCCGCGCCGACCTCTTCCTCGACCTCCACGAACGCTACCCGGGCGGCCACGTCCGCACCCTCCCCCTCACCCGGAACTTCCGCAGCACGAAACGCATCCTCGAAACCGCCAACAACCTGTACCCGGAACACGACGCGCCCCTCGCACCGCGACCCCGCGCCCGCGCCGGCACCAAGGTCAAGCTCCAGGGGTACGCCGGCATGGGCCTCGAAGCCGCCGGCATCATCCGCGCCGTCGAGCGGCGACTTGTCGCCGGCGCAAGCCCCGGATCCATCGCCATCCTTGCCCGCGCCCGCTGGCAGCTCTACGCCCTTGAGAAGATGATCGAGAAGACCGTCGCGAAGCGGTCCCGTCGCTCCAGCGCAAGGCCCAGCGCGAAGGATCGGCTCCCCAACGTGTGGCGCGGCACCATCCATGCCGCCAAGGGGCTGGAATGGGAGCACGTGTTCCTCATGGGCGCCCACGAGGGAGGAATCCCCAACGACCGCGTCCTCGCTGCCGAAGCGGCAGGCGCGCCCGAAGTCATCGCGAGCGAACGACGCCTGTTCTACGTGGCCGTAACGCGTGCGAAGGAAACGTGCACCGTGACCCACATGAAGACGGCGCGGGGAGTGAGCCGGTTTGCGGAGGAGGCGGGGCTCGCACCACGATCTCGTCCCGTGATCCAGGCCCCCGCCCTGCAGGTCCCCATGCGCGGGCGCGCCCGCGCAGCCCCCGCCGCGGCAGGCGGGTGAGGTTTCAACACGTGGGCCCGAAACCTTATGGCCGACCCGCATGTCGAACCCGCATGCATCCTCGCCGCCGAACCCTCGTTTGGCTGTTCGCCCTCGCCCTTGTGGCCGCGCCGCTCCTCACCGGCTGTCTCGATGCCGCTGCACCCGGTGACGCCGGGAGCCCGGCGCCAACCTCCGAATCGGCATCGCCGAATGGCGCTGCCGCGTCCGCTCCGCAGACGGCGGCGCAGGCGGCAAACGTGGAACTGGCTTGGGTTGATTTCGTGTCCGTCACGGAAGCCGTCGCCGCCGGCGGACCCGCGCGGCTCGTCGCCGCCCTTCCCGGTGAACCGGCACTTTCCCGCCCGTTCACCGTCGAATCGGACACCCTCGACTGGAGAATCACGATCACGGCATGCGCCGCCATGTTCGCCGTCGACATCGTGCATGTTGAACGTGGGGAATCCGTATGGGACAGCGGCGGATTCGGCCTCACCTGCGGAGGCGGGTGGGATACCGTGATCGAAACGCCGCTCACCGCAGGCGCGTACCGACTGGACATCTACACCGCGGCCGGCACCGATGTGGAAGTGGTGGTCTCCGGCGAAATCCCCGTCGGGACGGAGGAGGAGATCCGGGCATTCAGGGAATCGCGTCGCGCCGCCGAACGCGCCGAGCAGGATGCCTACAGCGCGTTGGCATGGACCACGCTCCTCGAGTACGCAGCGGACTTGACGGGCACGTCGGCCCCGCCGGACATGGGCGGTGCCGCGAGTGGTGGTCCCACCGATTCCGTCGAATTCACGGTGCCGGCCGGCGTCGTGGCCGTCGATTTCACGGGAACCGGATGCGGCGCAGGCGTCCTCGAACTCGTGATCCGCGATGCGGGAGGGGCCGCCGTCGCGCGATCGGACACGAGCACACCGATACCGGGCTGCGTGGTGAGCGGCTCCGTCCGGCCGCCGGTCACCGTCGAAACACTGCCGGAAGGCGTGTACAATATGGAGATATGGCTCATGGGCACCGCGGACGTCACATCGACGCTGCGCGTGGCAACGGCGGGATCCACGGATCCGGACGGGGCCGCTTGACCCGGCCCGCCGTCTCGATCGGGGAATCGCGGCTGGCCGGGTTTCAACAGATGGCTCCGTAAGATTAAGTCCCGTACGTCGATCGAACGCACATGCCTACCCTGCATGGCGCATCGATCCTGACCCTCCTCCTATCCCTTGTCGCGGCCCCCGTCCTGTCCGGTTGCCTGGATTCGGCCGACCCGTCCGCTTCAGATGCCGGTGGCGCTGCCTCGTCTGCCACGGCGGCCGGCGCCCGTCAGGCGGGCGCAGAAGGTGCGTCAGGGGCCCCGGCCTGGGTCGACCTCTACGATTACTCTGTCATGGTGACCGGGAAATCCCCGCCCGGCGGCGCAACGGACGCGGTCGTGGATGGTCCCTCGGATACCGTGGAATTCATCGTTCCCGCCGGAGTTGTCGCAGTGGAATTCACGGGGTCCGGTTGCGGTGGCGGCGTTCTTGAAGTCGTGCTTCGGGACGCTGCAGGAACCGTGGTTGCGAGGTCCGGAACCACCACCCCGTTGCCGACGTGCATCCGCGCCGCATCGCTCTCCTCCCCTTCGCCCGTGGACACCCTCGCCGAAGGCGAGTACACGATGGAAGTGTGGTTGGCCGGCACGGCGCAGGTCACATCCACCCTGCGGGTGGCCACGATTCCGGCCGCGGATGGGGACGTGCCGGAGTGAATGCCGCGAACCGCAGGTCAGGTGACGCCGACGGCAGCGGCGCGGAGATGTGCCCGACTTCGCCGAGGAAGCGGCGGCCTGATCGCACATCTGCGGATGGGCGCGACAGCGGACGTGCCCACATTTCAGTCAAGCGACAACACACGGTATACCCCCCGTGATCGTCGCTCCTTCGATGACCCGAACGAGTATCGTCGGTGCCATGTTCATGATCGCGTGCCTGCTCCTTGCGGGACTCGTCGCCGCCCACGCGGCAGACGACGAAGGTCGGGATGCGGCGCCCGACCCGGACGCTTCCGCCTCGGACGCCCCGGCATCCGAGCCCGCCTCCGACTCGCAGGCCGAAGCGCCGGAGGCCGACCCCGAGGGCATCTTCGAGCCCCGCACCGTGTCCCGATGGGAAGCGCGCGCCGCAACCCTCGGCGGCAACCACGAATGGAGGGAATCCTTCGACGTGCCGGCGGACGCAGCCCTCTGGACGTTCGGCTACGACGTCTGCGGCAAAGGCACGTACGCCCTCCAGGTCCTCGATGAGGACGAGACCGTCGTGTTCGACGACCGGCGTCTCTTCCACGGCTGCTTCCGTCTCAGCGAACCGTGGACCGAGGACACGAGCCCGGACGCGGTCCATGAATCCGCGGAAGCGGGCACGTACACGATCACGATCCAGGTCCTCGGCGACATTGCCTTCCTCCTCGAAGTGATCGACTACGATTTCGTCCCCGCCGAGGCGCCTCCGGATGAGGCCGGGGCCACCGCGGACGCCGACAAGGTCGCGAAGGAAGATCACGACCACGATGACGCCCACGGGCATGACCACGAAGAATCCGACGCCGAGGAAGAGGACTGCCCGTTGCCGCTCCTCGGTGGCCGCGGCAACAACGCCGAGGACACGGAGAACGACGAGGACGCCGAGGCGCCCGCGGACGAGGAGCCGCGCCCGAATCGAGAGCGCCGCACCCTTGCAGACGCCTCGGTCGGCCCGGTGGGCGTCACCGTCCGCTTCGGGTGAGTCGCACGCGATTCGCGGGCGCCGCCCCATGGGGGACGGCGCCCGCATCGTGGTCCGCGCGGGTCCGCGACCGCCCCGGCCGTCGCAGCCCGGGCGGCCGTCGTCCCTCGCGGGTCCGACCATCTCCCCCGCGCCATGACGCTGCGAGGGGCGGGCCGGTCACGGTAACGGCTCAGCCGCTCTTCTCAAGCGTCACCATCATCTCGTCGATGACGTCGAAGCCCTTCTGCCAGAAGGCGTCGTCCCGGATGTCGACGCCGAGTTCGGCGAGGAGGTCCTCGGCACTGCGGCTTCCGCCCGCCCCGAGCAACGCCTCGTACTTCGGAACGAACTCGGGACCCGATTCCTTGTACATGCCGTAGAGGGCCAGCGACAACAGCATCCCGAAGCTGTACGCGTAGCAGTAGAACGGGCTCGCGAAGATGTGGGGGATGTACGTCCATTCACCTTGGAATTCCTTCGGGATCTCCACGTTCGGCCCGAACTGCTCTTCGAGGAGGCCCCGGTACACCTTGTGCAGGTCCGTCGCGGTGGCACCCTTGGGAATCCGGTCATGGGCCTCCTTCTCGAAGATGACGAAGTACGCCTGCCGCATGACGGTCGCGTAGATCTCCCCGAGCTTGTCGGAGACGAGGGAGACGCGCTGATCCACGGTGGCCTCGCTCATCATCTCGTCATGGAGCAGCATCTCCGCGAACACGCTCGCCGTCTCCGCCATCGGGAGCGTCGAATGGGCAACGAGCGGGTGCCGGTCCTTCGCAAGAAGGCTGTGGACGGCGTGGCCCATCTCGTGGGCAAGCGTCTTCAGGCTGGACGCATCGCCCGTGTGATTCAGGAACACGTACGGTGTCATCGTGCTAGTGACCGTGGCGCAGAACGCACCACCCTGCTTCCCGTCAGCCGGCATCACGTGGACGTGGCGTTCGTCGAAGACGCGTCGCGCTTCCTCCGCAACACGCGGGCTGAAGCGGTTGAACACCTTGAGCACCTTGTCCCGCGCCGCTTCGTAGGGGACTTCGACCTTGGCTTCGTCGAGGGGCGCGTAGATGTGGTAGCGGCTCATGGGCGCAAGGCCGAGGCGTTTCCCCTTCCAGTCGAAGTACCGGTGGAAGAGAGGCGCGTTGCGGCGGCACACCTTGAGGAGGGTCTCGACAGCCTCATCGGGCACGTCGTTCCCCTTGTTCCGCACCGAGATGGGCGACGAATACTTCCTGAGCTTCAGGTTCTCGTTCGCCCAGTCCGTGACCACGGTGTGATACAGGTACGAGAGCATGCTCTCCTGGTTCGCGTACACGGTCCACAATTCCTTGTAGGCGGCTTCCCGGAGGGCGGGGTCCGGATCGTGGACGTGGCGCGAGAGTTCACTCTGCGTCACCATGGTGCCGCTCTTCGGATCCTTGAACTTGAATTCACTTGTCAGGATGTCCCGGATGCGGTCGATGGCGTTCGCGCCGGTCACGTCCTTGAACGCGATGATGCGTTCCTCGGATTCCTCAAGCGTGTGGGGTTTGAACACCCGCACGCGCGTGAGGTAATGGCGGAGTTCCGGGTCGTCCGGCATGAGCGCCGCGGCACGGTCGTCGGGGAGCCCCTTCCACCAGAGGTCCACGAAGCGTGTCCGGTTCGACACGTCGGTCGTGAGTTCCTCCATCTGGGCCATGAACGCCTTCACGGATTCGTCGCGCGTGTCCGCGCTGAAGGACAGGTGGCCCCAGTATCCGAGGCGGGAGCAGATCTCGTAGATCTCGGTGTCGAGGTCGATGACGCGTACGAGTTCCGCCGGCGTCGCGATGTCGTCAAGGGTGGCGCGGAGGCTTTCGATCTCCTTGACTTTCTTTTCAAGGGTTTCGAGGGTCTGGTCGAACTCGGGTCCCTTGGTGGACGGGAGCACGTGGGTCAGGTCCCAGACCAGGTCACTCGTCGATTGGGAGGAGGGCACGCCCGCGCGTACGCGGTCATCCAGCATAATGGGGGTGGCCATGGGGTTGGTGCCCGAAATGCCCGGAACGCCGGCCTTGTTTCGGGGACTGTTCGACGAAAAATCGCTCGGCGTTTCATCATGATTGGCGTGCAATTTCAGGTGCTGGGTCGAGGGGGGTGGCAACGCCAGCGCCGAAACGGGCTCAGGTTGATATTTAGCGATATATGCCTGAATACCGTGCCCGAACGGGGTTTTATTCAAGGTATCGAATGCGGCCGCCTGTTTCCCACGTCAAGGGACAACACGGGACATGTCCCCGAAAGAACGATACCCTGCGCATTCGGGACCCGATGAATATATCCCGACTGAATTTGCTGCCGGCTTGGGAGCGGACGAAGGGCGCTGACCGGCGGGCATCGTGCCCGGCGCGTCGGCGGCGGAGGCTCCCGGAGGAATTACAACCATGAAGACTGCAGGATTCATCGCGGTTGCGATGGTGCTCGCGAGCATTCCGTTCGCGGCCGCCGGATCATCGATCGGCACGCCGGACGTCGGCGTCATCGCGCCCGGGACTGACCTCGAGAAGGACTACATCGTCGGCTTCTACGACTCGGTTCCCCGCGACGTGCACCCCGGTGCCATGTACTTCGGTGGCGAAGTGACGGAGATCAACACGATCCTCGCGTTCGCCATCGTCCAGACGACGAACGCGGTGTACTTCGAGGCGGCCGTCAACACGGACGACCGCGTGCGGTACATCGAATGGAACAACCCGGCGTACGCCACCGTGGACTATGTCCCGAACGACCCCGGCTACTCCAACGCGGGCCACTACGGGTCCAAGATCATCGGCGGCGAAGCCGCATGGGACCGCACCCTCGGTTCCACCGCGGTCAAGATCGGCGTCATCGATTCCGGTCTCCGCAAGACCCACGAGGACTTCGCCGGGTCCGGCCGCGTCCTCCAGGGGTACGATTTCCACAACTCCGACTCGGACCCGAACGATGACTGCGGCCACGGTACGCACGTCGCCGGGACGATCGGTGCCACCATCAACAACGGAAAGGGGATCGCGGGCATGGCGCAGGCGACCCTCATCCCCATCAAGGGCCTCGGGAACTCCTGGCTCGGGTGCAGCGGGTCCACGGCGGGCCTCGCGAACTCCCTCCAGTATGCGTCCGACCAGGGTGCCCACATCAGCTCCAACAGCTGGGGTGGCGGATCGAGCACCACGCTGACCAACGCCATCACGTACGCCTACAACGGTGGCGTGACCCAGATCGCGGCCGCGGGCAACGACGGTCCCTGCACGAACTGTGTGGGTGAGCCGTGGAAGGGTTCCGCGAGCAAGGTCATCATCGTCGCCTCGACCACGTCGAGCGACACCCAGAGCTCCTTCTCGAGCGAAGGGAACGAGATCGACGTGTCTGCGCCGGGTTCCAGCATCTACTCGTCGTACAATTCCAATGATGCGTCGTACGCGACCCTCTCCGGTACGTCCATGGCCGCGCCCCACGTGAGTGGTGTGGCAGCCCTCCTCAAGACCCTTGAGACGGGATGGGGCTACGCCGACATCGACAGCCGCCTCAAGAACACGGCGGTCGACCTGGGCCCCGCCGGCTTCGACGTGGACTTCGGCTTCGGCCGCATCAACGCCGACGCCGCAACCGCGGGCCTCGGTGGCGGACCCACGTACCAGTGCTCGGACGGCATCGACAACGATGGCGACGGTCTCACGGACTACCCGGCGGACCCCGGCTGCTCGTCCTCCACGGACAACGACGAGTACAACGCGCCCACGCCGCAGTGCAGTGACGGCATCGACAACGACGGCGATGGTCTCACGGACTACCCGGCGGACCCCGGCTGCTCGTCCTCGTCCGATGACGACGAGTACAACGCGCCCACCGGCGGCACGGTATTCAGCGAGAACTTCGACGACGGCGTCGCGGACGGCTGGACCACGAACTCCGGCACGACCCTCTGGCACATGAACACGGGCTGCGGTACCGCCCAGAGCGGCACCTACAAACTCGTGTGGGCCGACTCCACGAGCTGCACCTACGATGTCGGTGACACCGGCATCGACTGGGCGCAGACCCCGGCCATCAGCCTCGCGGGCTACACGTCCGCGTCCGCCTCGTTCTGGCACTGGTTCAACACGGAGAGCTACTCCGGTGGCGCGTACGACATCCTGCGCGTGCAGGCGTCGTCCGACGGCACGAGCTGGACGACGCTCCAGCAGTGGGACTCCACGGACCCGAACGTTTCGAGCTGGACCGAGATGACGTACGACGTCTCCGGCTACACGGGCGGCAACCTGTACCTCCGCTTCTGGGCCGACTCCATCGACGGATCGTTCAACAACTACTCCGGATGGCGCGTCGACACCGTCAGCGTCGACGCGAGCTGAACCACGGTCCTTCCGACCGGGAACGGGGGCGATGTCCCCGTTCCATTCTTTTTCCTATCTCCTTGGCTCAGCGTAGCCACCGGTCGGCGGCATGGTTCGATGCATGGCCGATCGATCCGGCATTATCCTGAACCGATGCGGAACCCACGTTCCGGTGGTCCCATGGTGCGCATCGACCTGACGAAGGATGACGAGAACGCGGAATGGCTCCACACCCGGCGACGGCTCCTTGCCGAACGCAAGCGGAAGAGTGCCCGAGAAGGTGACGGCGACCAGAACGACGATTCCTCGGACCGCGGTGACTGAGCGCGCCCGCATTCACACGGCGCCGGGTGTCCCGTCCCGGAAGACCCACGCACCCTCGACGAGTTGCCAGGTGCGTGCGTCGTTCTGGCGATCGGTGAGCGCCGGGGTGCGGTCATGCGCGGTGCCCGATGGGTCCTCAAGCACGACCACTTCCTCGGCGTTGTCGAGGAACTGCCCCGGAAACGACACGATCGTCGATTCGCCGGGGGCGAGGGTGATGCGGTCCGCAATGGTCAGGATTTCGGGGTCGCCGTGGAGGGCGCGGATGGTCCATCCGGTCACGTCCACCGGGAAGAGTCCCGGGTTGTGGAGTTCCACCCATTCGCGGTCGTGGTCCCGACCCGTCGGGTTGGCTTCCACTTCGGAGATCACGACGCGGTCCGCGCACGCGGCGTCGCCGTGCTCGGGGAATCCGCGGACGCGGAACCACCAGTCGGACGCGGCGCCCGAGATCATGGTGACATCCACCCGGTACACGCCTCCTTCCGGCAGGGTGCCAAGGGGGCGAGAGTACCCGCTTTCGGTGATCGGCATGGATCGGACCGGTTCGCCGTCAGCATCCAAGAGGTCCACGCGG
>JBFILE010000134.1:0-9583 GCA_041599855.1 Thermoplasmatota archaeon | reverse complement strand
TCCAAGCGACTCCTCACGGGCCTCGTGGACGAGGAGGGCGACCTCACGTACTACGAGGTGGATCTCGTGGACCTCAAGGGTCGGATGACGCCGGAGGCCCCCGACACCGCAGGGTTGGAGGGCGTGCTGCTCGCCGACCGCGTGTTCGTGTTCTCGGATGCGGGCCGCGCGCTCCTCCATGACGAGCGCCACCTCGGCATGATCGTGGGGCCCGCGTTGCAGCTGAGCCTGCCGGAAGCCGTGCATCTTGCACGGACGGCGGGCCTGCGGATCCGCACCCACGAGGGCGCATTGGAACCGGAGGAGGTGGCGGAGCGCGCGCGGGCAGTGGAGCCTGCATTCGACCTCCGGTACGCGGTTTACAAGGATCTGTCCCAGAGGGGACTCGTGCCGCGGACCGGGTTCAAGTTCGGATGTCATTTCCGCGCGTACCGCGGCGACCCGGATGAGGCGCACGCGCCGTACCTCGTACATGCCCTCGGCAAGGAGTACTCGCTTTCATGGCCGGAGGTCGCGGGATTCGTGCGGCTCTCCCACGGGGTCCGGAAGGAGTTCGTGTTCGCCCTCGGCCCCGGAGAGTTCCTGCGGTTGAACCGGGCGAAGCCGTGACGGGTGCGTCGCGCATCATGTTGGTGTGGCCCGCCAGCCCGTCGGTGGGGACCCATGGAATGGCCGGTCCACGATCGACCGCGACGGCGACCACGATCCATGGGCATCCGCCAAGTGACCCCCGCCCGGGGTGGGCGACGACTCAGGGTACCCGCAAAATGACGACCGTCCGGGGTTGACCCGACGGCGTGTCACGGCGCATTCCGATTCAGTACGAAAAGGGAACAGGCGCGGCCATCCGGTGCCGCGCCTGCCGTTCATTCTCACATGTTGTGGAAGTTGACGCGCCGCACGAGCGGGTTCGCCGGGTGCGCGAGGTCAAGCTTGTTGTGTTCGGCCATCCAGCGCAGATGCGCCTTGTCGGCCGTGAGCCATCCGCCGCGTCGGCGGAAGGCAAGGTCCGTGTCCTTTGCTTCGAAGTCCGAGGCACCGATGCCCCATTGGGCACCGTAACTCTGGAGCAGCTTGATTCCGTGCGAGAACCGGTTCCGCCGTGCCGTGCGCGCGGCTTTCCAGTGGTGACGCTTGAAGGGCTCGTTGCTGCGCCTCGTCTTTTTCACCATGCTACGGAATAGCATTCGGTGGGTATTAGATGTTGCGTTCGCGACAAAGGGGGCGCCGAATGGATGGTGCGGCGTGGGAAGCCGGGCAACGCGACATGTCCATGGCGTCCGCTGAGGGAAATGGATGACCGAGGGCGGGTTCGGAGTGGGCCCCGCAGGATGCCGACGACCCTACTCCGCGCCTGCCTTCATGTAGTAGTGCTCGCCCGACGCGCGCTGCTCGCGGTCCAGCCGGGACCCGGGTTTGTTCACGCGCGGCCGCAGCGTCTCCTTGTCGCGCCGGAAGGTCACGTCCACGTTCTTCAGGAACCGGTTCATGCCTTCGCGCAGGCCGAAGGGGCCGACGCCGTAACCCCGGGAGCCGGGTTCGCCGTTGAACACCATCATGGAGTCCGCGATGATGTCGAGGAAGTACACGTCGTGGTCGACGACGAGGGCGCTCTTGCCACCGGCTTCCATGGACCGGCGGATGACGCGGGCCGCAACCATGCGCTGGTCCACGTCGAGATATGCGCTCGGTTCGTCGAGAAGGTACAGGTCCGCGTCCTGTGCAAGGCAGAGGGCGATGGCGACCCGCTGGAGTTCGCCGCCGGAGAGGCTGGACACGACCTTGTTCTCGAGGCGCGCAAGGTCGAGGGGCCCGTGGACCTCGTGGCGGAAGAAGCTGGATTCGTACTTGGCGCCGAGTTTCGTGAAGAACAGGTTCTGGACGGTCTCGTCCATGTCGCTCTTCACGTACTGGGGCTTGTAGGCGACCTTGATGCCGGCTTCGACGACGCCCTCGTCCGGCTTCTCGACGCCGGCGAGGAGTTTCACGAACGTGGTCTTCCCGATGCCGTTGGGTCCGACGACCCCGACTACTTCGCCCTGTTTGATGTCGCCGGCACCGGTCTCGAGGTGGAATTCGCCCATGCGTTTCTTCAACGCGGGGAAGCGGACGATGGGGTCGCCCTGCCATTCGTGGCGGGGCGGGTGGAGGGTGAATTCGATCTTGGTGTCGCGGAACCGGACGTTCTCCTCGCGGAGCATGCCTTGGAGGTACACGTTGATGGCGCCGCGTACCGTGCGCGGAAGCGCGATGACCCCGTACGCACCCATGGTCCCGTACATGATGTGGACGTTGTCGGCGAGGAAGTCGAGGACCGCAAGGTCGTGCTCGATGACGACGACGGCCTTCTGCGCCTCATCGGCGAGGCGACGGATCTCGCGAGCGATCTTCAATCGCTGGTTGATGTCCAGGTAGGATGACGGCTCGTCGATGAAGTACACGTCGGCTTCGCGGCCGAGGGTGGCTGCGATCGCGGTGCGCTGAAGTTCGCCGCCCGAAAGCTGGCCGAGTTCCCGGTCGAGGAGATGATCGAGGTCGAGGGCCTTCGTGATGCTCGCCATCTCGCCCCGCTCATCCGCCTTCTTCAGGAGGTCGCGGACGACACCGCTCACGGCCTTGGGAAGCTTGTCCACGTACTGGGGCTTCGTGACGGCCTTGATGCCGCCGGTCGCCGCATTCTCGAGATAATCACCGAGTTCGGTGCCGCGGTAGCGCGAGAGGACCGGTTGCCATGACGGATCCTTGTCCTCGTAGGCGCCGAGGTTCGGGACCATGGACCCGGACAGGATCTTGATGGCGGTGGTCTTCCCGATCCCGTTGGGGCCGAGGAGACCCACGACTTCCCCGGCGCGGGGCACGGGGAGGCGGAAGAGCGCAAAGGAGTTCTCGCCGAAGCGATGGATGAGGTCCTCTTCGAGGCGCTCGGGCAGGTTGATGATGTCGATGGCGTCAAACGGGCACTTGTTCACGCAGATGCCGCACCCGATGCAGAGGTCTTCGCTGATGACGGCCTTGCCGGCGGGGCCGGACGGCTGGATGACCTCTTTCACACCTTGGCGCCAGACGGGACAGAAGTTGATGCACTCGTAATTGCATTTCTTCGGCTGGCAGCGATCCTGGTCGACGACGGCGATGCGCATGGCGGCAGGCCGGGCTTAGATCAACTCCTTGATAGACTTATCGTTCAGCGAAGTCGCTCGGCGACCTGTGGTTGGGGCGTTGGCGGGGTCCTTGCCGCAGTTCGCTGCCGGGGGCGCAAACGGCCAGTGCACGAGCCGCCACTCGGTCCTTGGGGGGCCGTGGAAGGGGCCTGGAAGGGGACGTGGCAGGCCTGCGGCGGCCGCGTCGCGGAATTCGTGGCGGCGTCGGCACATGTGTCGCCCCTCGACCCGGCCTGCCATGCGTTAAGGATGCTGATCCGCAGCACACCGACCGGAATTCGGGACGCGCCGGCGGGCCCACCAAGCAGCTTCAGGGATACCGGTTCGGCGACCCCAAGCTCGCAAAGGGACCCCGGGGCCGGACCGGGAGGCCACGCCCAGTCCAAGGACGCGCCCCGCATTTCGCGGCGCGTGGGTTCGTCGCGGCGCCATTGCCGGCGCCAAGAGCGCAGAAGGAGAGGCAAAAGGGCGGGCGGGTCCGGGTTGGGGGAGCCCGCACCGCCAAGGGGATGCACGAAGACGCAAGGGAATAGTTTCGCGTGCAACCTTAGGGTTGTCGCCAACGGTGGACCGGTCAACGGCGGCAGGGATCCGGATCAATTCACCGTTTCCCTACAACCCGCGTCAAATTCCAGACAGACGATCCCCGGAAAGGACCATGATCCCCGAAAAAAGAGCCTCGGAATCGGACAGCATCCGATTCCGGCAATCGTTCGATGCGGACGACCCCTCAGGCAACCCGGGAGGCGGGCGACTTGCCTTCGAGAACGTTCATGGCGTCCTCGGCGACCATGACGCCTGCCTTGTCCTGGGCTTCCTCGGTGGACGCACCGATGTGCGGCGTGAAACGCGCCCGCGGCTCGGCGAAGAGGGCGTTCTCCTTCGCAGGCTCCTCCGCATAGACGTCAAGGGCGCAGCCGCCGATGGATTCCTTCCGGAGCGCCTCAGCGAGGGCGACCTCGTCGATGATGCCGCCGCGCGCGCAGTTCACGAGGAACGCGGTCGGCTTCATGGCCGCGAGGATCTCCTCGTTCACGAGATCCTTCGTGTCCGGCGTGAGGGGCGCGTGGATGCTCACGAAGTCGGCGAGGCGAACCGCTTCCAGGACGGTCTCGGCCTTCTCCACGCCCATGACGCGGGCGCGCTCCGCGTCCACGAACGGGTCGAACGCGACGACGCGCATGCGGAATGCCTTCGCGAGTTCCGCCACGCGGGCGCCGATGCGGCCCACGCCAAGGAGCACGAGGGTGCGGCCGCCGAGTTCCACGCCCATGAAGGCCTTCTTCTCCCACTTGCCGGCGCGGGTGGATGCGTCCGCCGGCTGGAGGTTCCGGGCAAGGGCGAGCATGTGCGCGAGGGTGAGTTCCGCGACGGCATCCGTGGACGCCGTCGGCGCGTTCACGACAACGACGCCGAGTTCCTTGGCGGCCGCCAGGTCGACGTTGTCCACGCCGACTCCTGCGCGGCCGATGACCTTGAGGCGCGGGGCGCCGGCTTCGAGGACGGCCCGCGTCACCTTCGTTGCGCTCCGGATGAGGAGGGCATCGTGGTTCCCGATCTCCGCAACGAGTTCATCCGGGGACAGGGTCGTTTCGAGGACTTCGGCGCCGCGCTTCTTCAGGGCCTCGGTCGCCGCCGGCGCGAGGGCATCCGAGATGAGGACGGAGAACGTCATTGTCGCGCGCATTCCTGCCCGGATGTTAATACTGTTCGCCCACCCCGGGCCCCGAAGCCCGCGACGAATCCGGCCGCCGGCCGCCATGACGCCGAAGGATACCCGCCTCGGGCAGGCCGGATGCTTAATAACCCGGAGCGGATTCGGAGCGCAGAAGGGACGCGTCATGACACGAACCATCAACCTTGAAAGCCTCCGCCACGGCACCACCCTGGTCAAGCGCGGCTTCGCGAAGATGCAGAAGGGTGGCGTCGTGATGGACGTCACGACGGCCGAGGAAGCCGTCATCGCCGAGAAAGCCGGCGCCGTCGCAGTGATGGCCCTCGAACGCGTCCCCGCCGACATCCGCAAGGAAGGCGGCGTCGCGCGGATGAGCGACCCCGAGATGATCATCAAGATCGTCGACGCGGTCACGATCCCGGTGATGGCGAAGGCGCGCATCGGCCACGTCGCCGAAGCCCGCATCCTGGAAAGCCTCGGCGTCGACATGATCGACGAGAGCGAAGTCCTGACCCCGGCGGACCCGTACTTCCACACGTTCAAGAACGACTTCACGGTGCCTTTCGTCTGCGGCGCGCGCACGCTGGGTGAGGCGGCCCGCCGGATCTTCGAAGGCAGCGCCATGATCCGGACGAAGGGTGAAGCCGGCACCGGGAACATCGTGGAAGCCGTCCGCCACCGCCAGCTCATCCGCCGCGCCATCGGCGAGGTCGCCCGCGCGGACAAGGATGTCCTCACTCAGATTGCGGAGAACTACACACAGCCCTACGTCCGCCTCGCAACGAACGTCCGCGAGGAAGCCGGCATCAAGGGCCCCGTGACCGCGGACACCGTGGTCTTCGGCGACATGAACGTCGGCCAGATCCAGGACGGCATCCTCGATGTCCTCCTCGAAGTGCAGCGCGGGAACCGCCTCCCCGTCGTGGACTTCGCGGCCGGCGGCATCGCGACACCCGCGGACGCGGCGCTCATGATGCAGCTCGGGAACGACGGCGTCTTCGTCGGGAGCGGCATCTTCAAGGCCACGAACCCCGAGGTGCGCGCCCGCGCCATCGTGGAAGCGACCACGAACTTCGATGACCCGAAGATCGTGAGCAACGTCTCGAAGGGCCTCGGTGACGCCATGCGCGGCATCACCATGGAATCCATCCCCGAGAGCGAGCAACTCCAGCACCGCGGCTGGTGAATGCGGCCGACCCGGTGCCGCCTCGTCCCCACCAACGGGACGCGGGCGCGCCGGTCGACCTGAAGCCGCCGATTCCTTTCATCGGCGGCGCCTGTTCCCTCCCAGCATGGGCGCCGTCCCGTAGACTTCGTCAGGCCCGTGCTCCGGCGCGGGCGCCTGCCACCCGCCGCGCAAGCGCGAGGAAGCCGACGGTGAGCAGGGCGTAGCCGATGAGGATGGCCACCTGCAGCCCGCCATGGTCCAGCGGCAGCCCCGCGTGGGCCCGCACCGCATCCGCCTGCGCGATGACGACGACGCCTGCGAACAGGCTCAGCATGGCCCGGCGAAGGACAACGGGGTCACCGGTGAACGCATCCACGCTCGCCCGCGCGAGGCGGGGACTCCGGGTCCGATGACCGATGAATGCGGCGGAGCCGGCAAGGACAATGAGCAGCACCACGATGATGACGTCCACGGGCGTCATTCAGCCACCCCGACCGGTGCGTCATCCGGATCCCACGTGGAGGAGACAATCTGGTACAGGGCGACGTAGAACACGGGATACGAGACCAGGATCACCACATTGCGGAACCAGATGGGCGCAATCCCGAGAAGGGCCGTCGTGATGGCGAGCATGAGGAACCCGACCATGACGAGGTGAAGCCCTCGGGCGAACCGCGCGTGCTCGCGGCGCATGTTCATGCAGCTCTCCTTGAGCGCAGACGGCAGGATGAAGCGTAACGCCACCGCCGCCACCATGGCGGCCAGGAACACGTCGAGCACGGCTTCGGCTGCGCTCATCGGGTCGCTGATCTCGAGCAACTGGATTCCCCCACCCGGATTTCCTGGCAGGAGGTACAAAAAGATGTGGTTCGGGCCGACTTACCGGTCCCGAACGGGTATCACGCAGCGATGGGCGCGGCCGTCATCTGCGTGATCATGGTCGCCGCCGCCGGCGATTCCACCTTCGCGGCAAGAGGGATGAGGTCGCTCGCGACCCGGGACTCGTTCGCCGAGAGGAAGGCGCTGCGGCCTTCGCGGCGCTCGGTGATGAGGCCCGTCTCGAGGAGACGCTTCAGGTGCCAGTTCACGGTGGTCGGGGTCACACCGAGGGATTCCGCGATTGCTGCGCGGTAGGTTTCGGGGTGGCTGCGGACGTGGGCGAGGACGCGGAGCGCCTCCTTGTTCTTCAGGACCGGCATGAGGGCGCGGTCCGTCTCCGAGAAGGATCCGCCGTTCTTGTAGTAGCGGAGCTTGCTGCCCTCACCGGTGAGGACGAGCATGCGTTCCTTCACGAGGCGGTCCAGGTGGTAGATCGCCGTGGAGTAGGAGACTCCCGCGGAAGCTGCAGTGTCCCTGACGCCGATGCCCGGCCGCGCGCACACCGATTCATAGATGCGCTTGCGCGTGGCGTTCGCGAGGGTGCGGTTCCCGGTGATGCGGTGGTACAGCGCCCACGGGACGAATCCGAGGACACCGAGGGCCGCGGCAGCCGCCGCCGCCTGGGCCGGAGTCGCTTCGAGGGGACCGGCGCCGCCCGGGGACACGGTGGTTGCGGATTGGGTTTCGGTGTTCTGGGGCGACAGGACGAGGGGGTTGACCTTGATGGGCTGGAGGAGGGATTCGACCTTGTCCGTGACTGGCGCCGCCATCTCGTCAAGACGCGTCGTGCCCGTGTACGATTTGCCGAGGCCGTTCGTGGCCATCATCGGCATGGCAGGGTAATACGTGAGGTCGCTTGACGCCGTGGGCGTGTAGAATCCGCCGACGGAAGCCACGGACGTGACCTTCTTGTGGTCGCCGGCAGCGGCCGACACGCCGGAGCCGGGAAGTCCGACGGGGACTTCGGCTTCGTACGTCTTGGCGCCATCCACCTGTGCTTCGGTGGTGCCGGGATCCGTGAACGCGTAGATTGCGGGGGCCTCGCGGAGGGGCGTGCCGGCGCCCTCGTCGGGGAGGAGCGGGGCGGGACTGTTCGCGACGGCGGGATCGAGTCCCGCGGATGCCGCAGTCTCCTCGATGAACGGCGTCCAGCCTTCCGGCGCGCGGTAGGTGTTCCCCGCCGTGACGCTCGCGGATTGGTCGAGGACGTCGGTGAGCGGGAGGGCGGCGACGGATCCGGCAAACGCCAGGATCGCGACGACGGCAGCAACGGGCAGGGTACGGCAACGCATGGATGGACACCTCCTGAGGGGCAGGTCAGGCAACGGGTGCTCGTTCGTCAGCCCCCTCTTAAGCTTTGTGACGCATCGGGGCTCCATCTCGCCGGCGCGCCCAGGGTTGGCCCCTTGTGCCACTCAACGAGTACCCCCTTTCGTGTGTCACGCGCGTGAGTGACGGATACAGGGGGATGCAGGACGCGGCACACGACCTTCGCGAGTCGGCGGAACCGGACCCGGCACCGGAGGTTGCGCCATCACACAGAGCCAAAAAGCAACGATTAAATCACGTCGTTCGCCTTGGACGAGCCGGATGGGCCGCCATGCTTAGTGAACGATACGAGCGCAACGATGTAAAGCGCTACCTCCTCTACCTGGACTTCGTCGTCGCCGTCATCTTCGGCGTCGCCCTCGTCCTCCTCGTCAAGAACGCCTACCTCGCCGGATTCTTCGAAGCCGCCGGATCCGCCGGGGAACAACACGCCCGCTTCTGGGCCATGATGAGCAACGTCGCACTCCTGACGGCGTCCCTCTCGTGGATCATGTTCCGGTTCTTCAAGGACAAGCTCGCGGACACGAAGAACCCGTGGGCGTAGAACGACGACGAATGATCATCGCCGGGCACCCCCGACAGAATCATCCGGGAGCCGCGCCCGGCACCCCCTTTTATTCCACCGTTCCGGAACTGGAGCCGCGGCTCTGGTTACATCGGGTCAGCCCCCGCAGAAACGTGCGAGGACAAGCCCCCAGAACAAAGGGGCGCATGGACGAGTCGGGATTTGAACCCGAGGCCTCGTGCTTGCGAAGCACGCGATCTACCAACTGATCTACCCGCCCGGAACAACCGATTCCGGCTGCTTCGTACAGGCGGTAGAATGCGACCCCCCTCAAAAACCTTCCGACCAGGGATCCGTCGGGGTGGACGAGGGCAGCCCACACCTGCGCGGGCCCCGCCACCGTCCGCCACCCATGCGTTCGATTCCCTTCCGACAAGCCTTAAGCGCAAAGAGGCGTCCTTGCAGCATCATGGACATGTGGGAGACCCTCACACGGGCGCGCAGTGCCCTCAAGGGAAGCCCGGTCTTCGACCCGCGCTCCGTCTTCGGCGAGCGCCAAGGGAAGGCAGTCATTTTCCCCACCGGCCTCGGCAGCGCATTGGCGAAAGCCGTGCGCGAAGGCTACCTCAGTGTCGCAAGCGAAGGCACGAGCCGCCGCGGCCGAAAGTACGCATTCACCGAACGCGGCCTTCGCGTTATCCCATGACCCCGGTCGGGCGCGTGGAAAACGCATAAGTAGGGCATCCGCTTTCTCCGCCTTGCCTCCCCCACATCATTCGGGCCCGTGGGTTAGCTTGGTATACTTTTACCTTGGGGTGGTAGCGACTCCAGTTCAAATCTGGACGGGCCCACTGCGTGTCATGGCT
>JBFILE010000133.1:0-9603 GCA_041599855.1 Thermoplasmatota archaeon | reverse complement strand
CGGTCGACCACGTCCCAGTAGTTCACGCTCACGCCCACGCTGCGAAGGGCGTGGATGAAGTCAATCACAGGTACGAGATCTGCCACAGTGAGTCACCTCCCTCTCAGTTGGATTACGCCTCGTCGATCATCACGCTCTTGTCCACGACGGTGTCGCCGAGGATGCTCACGGTCACGAAGTACGATCCTGCGTCGAGCGGATCGAAGACGATGAAGTCTCCGGGGTTCCATTGCGCGGGGCTGGTCGGCGACACCCACTGTCCGCCGCCGGCAGCGAGATCCACGTAGGCGGCCGTACCGTTCGAG
This sequence comes from Thermoplasmatota archaeon, assembly GCA_041599855.1. Lineage (GTDB taxonomy): Archaea > Thermoplasmatota > SW-10-69-26 > JACQPN01 > JAJPHT01 > JBFILE01. Next base: position 9,298 of record JBFILE010000133.1, on the reverse strand, counting down.
GCCTTGATCGCGATCAACACATCCGCGGCCGGCACCGCGGTCGGACCCGAGATGTAGGTGACCTTCAGCTTGTCACTCTTGCCGTCGCCATCCGTGTCCACAGCCTGCGTCTTGAACGCGGCGTTCGTGGGTTCCTGGATGCTGTCGTCGCCGAAGCCGCTCATCACCGCGTACACGGTGACACCCAGCACGACGGTGACTGCGACCATCAGGATCGTTCCGATGACGGGGGATACCCCGTCGTCCTTCTTTCCGAATTTCAGGAGTTTCTGCATCATTGCGTTCCCTCGGGTTTACACCCATGCCGCCGCCCGATTGTCGGGGGAAGCGGTTTCTGGTGCATCTTGCGAACTTGTCCATGGACATCGCCCGCACGCCATGCGCCCATCCACGATGAGACATGGTTCGCGCAGGCTCTCCCCGGGGTGGATCCCCCGTTGCGACGGATGCCCCTCGTCGCCTTCCGGTTGAAGAGTCGTGAGCGCCGCAACACGCCGCTCCGCATCGCATGCGATGCGCCCGCCCGTTGCGCGTCCCTGCATCAGGCCCCCCCGACCTATGGTTCGTCGACAGTGACCGCGCGGTCGAGAACCGTGTCGTCCAGGATCGTCACGGTCACGAAATACGTCCCGGCGGAGGGTGGCTCGAAGATCACCGAGTCCCCGACCTTCCACTGGCCCACATGGGCCGGGAAGGCGACGGGCGTCCCGGCCGCATCCTTGATCCGGATCACCACATCGCCATTCGCCACGGTGGGCACCCCGATGTAGGTGATCTTGATGCGGTCCGTCTTCCGGTTGCCATCGGTGTCCATCGCCTGTGCCTTGAACGCCGCATTCGCCGGGGTCCGGAAGCCTTCCTCGGCGAACCCCCCCATGACAGCGTACAGGGTGATGCCGGCGAGCACCGTGACGGTGACCATGAGCATGGTGCCGATCACGGCCGATACGCCGTCATCGCGCGTGCCGCGGATGGTCAAGGACACCGGCCGTTTCCGTGGACGCCCGCGGTGCGCCGTCGCGGCATCCGTGGATGGTTCCCCCGCGCCGGCAACGGGCGCTGCGACCGATGGGTTCGATGTTCCATTCCGGGACCCCGACACGCGCCCCGGATGCGGGGTCAGGCAAAGACCTCCACCATGGCTTCATACAGTTCGGGGAGTCCGTCGCCGGTGGCGGCACTGATCGCGATCACGGGATACGGTGCGAACGCGCGTTTCACGAACGAGGGTTTGGCGTTGTCGCAGTCGATCTTGTTCGCTGCCACGAGGAGGGGGATCCGTCTTGCCCGGACGTGGGCAAGTAGCGTCGCGTGGGTCTGGCTGGCCGGATCCCTTGTGGAATCGACCACGAGAAGGAGCCCATCGATGGTCTGGAGATACTGGATGGCCTTCAGGATCCCTTCCGTTGCCTCCCTGGCCCGCTTCCGGGCTTCATTCCGATCCATGTTGCAGTATTCGGCAAGTTCACCCACGGACACGGTGGACGCAAGGCCCGGCGTGTCCGCGATGGAGAGTTGCAGGCGCGCGTTCCGGCTTTCGAGCACGAGCCCGGTTTTCCGTTGGATGGCACGGGTCTCATGGGGCGTCGCGGACACGATTCCCACGTCTTCCGACAGCCATTGCTCGGCAATCCGGTTCGCAAGGGAGGTCTTCCCTGCGTTCGGGACACCATAGATTCCCAGGGTACCCCCGTCGCGCGCGCTCCCGAAGACCCTCGGGAGCAGCGCGTTCCGGATGGCCCGGACCCAGGACAGCGTCATCGCTCACCGTCCGAGGATGATGAGGCTCAGGAGGAGGGCACAGACGATGACGAACGATGCACCACGGACGATCCCCCCCGCTCCGCTCCCGATGGTGAGCTCAAGGAGCCCCACGGGTCGCACCGGGATGAGGGCAAGGAGATCATCCGCCTCATACCGGCAGTTCTCGCAGCGGGCCAGGCCCATGTCGTCCACAAGGTCCGCGACCAGTTCGGGTCGCTCGCACTGGGGGCACATGAACCGGGCCAGGGGTGCATTCGCATCTTCCTCCTCGAGTGCCGCAAGTTCCTCACGGAACGGCAACGGGAATTCATGGGATGCGTCATCCTGGAGGAACGAGGTGTCATCCACGTCCCCATCGAGGATCTCGAAATCCGACTCGCCGTCCGCGGCCATCTCCATGGTGACGTCCGGGTCATCGTATGCGTAATCCTGGTCCGGTTCCTCCTCGTGATATTCCTGTTGCGGCGCAACAAGTTCGGCCTGCGCGCCTGCCACCGCGGCCTGCGCGGCCAGGAACCCCCGTTCATCGGCATCATCGCCCTCTTCCCGTTCGGCGTGGCCGGGGGAGGCGGGTCGAAGGTCGAGCAGATCGGTTGCGGCGTCCGGCGCCGATCGCTCCTCGGACATGATGTCGGAGCCCGGCACGTGGTCGGGTACGACCCGCTCCGCGGCGTTGGGGTCGAAAGCCGTGGCGAGGAATCCCGGCTGGTCCTCCTCGTCGTCGAGGTATTCGACGTCCGACTCGTCCGCCACGTCGAGTTCCGGCGCGTCCGCTTGGAAATCTTCAACCGCATCGCGGGATTCGAATGCGCCCACGAATTCCTTCTCGACCGCATCCGCGGCCTTCACCCGGTCATCGGTTCCCTCGCGCGCCCGCGCCGCCGGCTCCGTCGGTCGCTGCACGACGGTAGCCGAAAGCGGCGTCCACGCGGGCCCTCGCTTCGGCAGACTCTCGTCCGGTTCGGTGACGAACCGGGACCATTCGCGTCGACAGGCTTCACACATCGGAGATCACCTCAGCGCGCTCCCGGGAGTTCACGGAAACCCGCCTTGATGAGCCGCGCGGCAACCCATGCAAAGCTGCCGAGGAAGGCGAGGCCTTCCAGTGCGAGGCGCATCTGTACACTGAAGTTCGGATCCACCTGGACCGGTCCGCCGCGGCCGTTGAAGTGACCGGCGACGAAGATGTCCACCGCAAGGCCGGCCCCCGCAAGGAGCAGCACAGCCAGTGCGAGGAGGTCGAAGTAGAACGCGCGCGCCACCCAGGCTTTCCGATCGAGCACGGCAACCGATTCGTTCGCCGCGCCTTCGGACACTGAATGGACGTTGGTATCTGCAACGGGACTTTGGGTCATACGGTTAGCCCACCGGTAGCGCCGTTTCTCGGAACGTGCATAAAACCTGCGCCAGTTTTTGGTTCATAATGCAACTAACCAGACGAACACGCCTGAAGTCGTAAATCGGCCTACCAATCTTGAAGATCAAACCTCGAATTATTATATCATGTTGGCCGTGGGCTCCCGATTCCTTCCGGCCAGGACCGTGGACCGTTGTCGGAATCCTCCGATCGTGCGGGAATCGAGTTGGGCTCCATTCCGGTGAACGTCCGGGATGCCACCGACCCGCCCGGGACCGGCCGCAGCCAAGGATCCGCCCCCTGCGCCCGCGGGGTTCATGAGGCGCAACCCGTGTCCGCACCCTTGAGCAGCCCCCATGGTTTCCTTCGACCCCCGCCCGGAGCTTGCAGAAGCGATCGGCGTGTTCGCCCTCGTGTTCGCCGGCTGCGGCGCCATCATGACCAACGCGCTCACCGGCGCCCTCGGTCATGTGGGCGTTGCCCTCACGTTCGCGTTCGTGATCACCGTGATGATCTTCGCCCTCGGCCACGTGAGCGGCGCCCACTTCAACCCCGCCATCACCCTCGCGTTCGCGGCAACCGGCCACTTCCCGTGGCGCCGCGTACCCGGCTACATCGCCGCCCAGGTGGGCGCCGCCGTCGCCGCCGCACTCGCCCTCCGATCCCTTCTCGGCGATGTGTCGGACCTGGGCACCACCACCCTCGCAGGATCCGTCGCTTTCTGGCCCGGGTTCATCCTCGAAGCCTTGACCACGTTCTTCCTCGCACTCGTCATCGTGAGCGTTGCCACGGACGCCCGCGCAAGCGGCCACGTGGCGGGCCTCGCAATCGGGCTCACCGTTGGGCTCGATGCCTTGTTCGCGGGACCGCTCACGGGCGCGAGCATGAATCCGGCGCGAAGCCTCGGGCCGGCGCTCGTTTCGGGCGCCACGGGTGATCTCGTGATCTACCTCACGGCACCCGTCGTCGGCGCGGTGCTTGCCATGGGCACCTACACGTACCTGCGCCAAGGCGAAACCCCTCGTCGAAACCCCGGGACGGCTGATGGGTCCGCGGCGGGCCCGTCGAACTCGGAGGGCACGGTATGACCCCGATCGGGCCGGACCCCCTCACGGACGACCGCCCGCTCGTCATGTTCGTTTGTGTCGGGAACAGCGCACGGTCACAGATGGCGGAAGGGTTCGCGCGGCAGCTGGTGGGGGCCCGCGCCCGCGTCGTTTCCGCCGGCACCGAACCCACGGACCGCGTGAAGCCCGAGGCGGTGGCCGTCATGGCGGAAGTCGGCATCGACATCTCCGCCCAGCGTCCGAAGATCATGGATGTCGACGAGGCTGCGGGTGCAGCTCGCCTCGTGAGCATGGGTTGCGGGGTCGAGGAATCCTGCCCGGCCCGCATCTTCCACCGGATGGAGGATTGGGGCCTGGACGATCCGGTCGGTCGACCGATCGAGGACTGGCGCGCAACGCGCGACGAGGTCCACCGGCGCGTCACGGCACTGCTCATCGAGCAGGGGCTCCTTTCGACCTGATCGACCCCCACGCAGCCGACCGATGGACGCCCACGCGGACCGGAAGGCCGGCAGGGAGACACGGGCCCCGAGCGTTCCGGAACCTGCCCTGCGACCTCGACTCCCCCCCGGCGTCCGCATCTCCATGATTTCCGGAGAAATATGGATCCAACGGATTCAATCTATATTCGATGACGGCCAGTGGCCGTGTTGGTCCTCGACCATGGATCTTCGCAAAGTCCAACTCACGGGCGGGTCAAGCATCACCGTCACACTCCCGAAGGCCTGGGTGGGCAAGGCCCGCATCCGTGCCGGCGACGTGGTCGGATGCTCCGAGCAGCCGGACGGCAGCCTCGCCATCCACCCCCACGTGCGAGGCGACCGCGCCCTCCAGAGCTACGACGTGGAGATCAACGAATCGGAAGGCGATGAGTACCTGTTCCGCAAGATCATCGCCGCGTATCTCATGGGCTTCGACGCCATCGCGATCAAGTCGAATAAACCGGTTTCGGCAAGTTCCCGGCTGACGATCCGGCGCGCCGTGCGGCGCATCATCGGACTTGAGATCGTGGAGGAATCCCCGAATGCCATGACGGTGCAGGACTTCCTCGACCCGCGCGAGTTCCATGTGGACAAGGCGCTGCGTCGCATGATCATGCTCACGCAGGCCATGCAGGAGGAGGCGATCTCCCTTGTGAAATCCCCGGAGGATGACCTCCTGCGCAGCGTGGAGGAACGGGACGATGAGGTGGATCGCCTGTACTGGCTCGTCAGCAAGCAGTTCCACGCCATGCTCCGCGATGTGAGCTACGCCGCGAAGATGGACCTTACCCCGACGCAGGCGTTGAACTTCCTGCTCGTTGCGCGCCTCGTGGAACGTACGGCGGATCACGCAGACCGGATCGCGGTGCAGGCCCTCGAACTCCCGCGGGAAGGCATGCCCGAGCCGTTCCTCAAGCGCCTCGAGGCGAACGGGAGGGCGGCCAACGACCTGTTCCGGCGTGCCCTCAGCATGTTCTTCAGGAAGGACGCGCGGAAGGCGGATGCGCTCATCGACGAGACCACGGAGTTCCTCAAGACGCAGGGCCCGCTCCTGAAGGAGGCGGCAGCGCTGGGCGGCGAAACCGTGGTGCATCTTGCATACATCATCGAGAGCATCGGGCGGACCGCGGCGTATGCCGCGGATGTCGGTGAGATCACCATCAACCACAAGGTCGCGAGCACGCCGCCCTGAGGGGATCGGGTCCGGCTTCGGGAGCCCGCGCATCAACCCGGCCCAACGTGACCGTCGACCGCCCCCCTCGTGGACGCCCGCATCGCGCCGGACACGGCGCGACCCGGGCATCCCCCCGGAACACGGCGCGACCCAGGCAAACCCCGGAACCCGGCGCGGACCCAGGAATCGCCCAGGAATGCGGCGCGACCGCAGGCATCGCTTCGGAACGTTTAGGCCGTGGCGGCTCCGTGGGGCGCCCGTGGAGTCCACGAAGATCGCAGTCATCGGCGCCGGGAACATGGGCGCCGCCATCCTGCGCGGCGTCCTGAAGGCGGCCTGGTGCCAGAGCGGAAACCTGCTCGCGTCGCACCCCACGAAGGATCGCCGGGATGCCATCGCTGCCGAACTCGGTGTGCGGGTGACCGCCTCGAACCGGGAGGCGGCAGCTTGGGCCGACGTCATCATCCTCGGCGTGAAGCCGCAGATCATGACCCGCGTCCTTGAGGAGATCGCTCCCGCGGTGACACCGGACAAGCTCGTGGTCTCCATTGCGGCGGGGCTCTCGACGGCCACCATGGAGAAGTCGCTCCCGGAAGGCACCGCCGTGATCCGCACCATGCCGAACCTTGCCGTCACGGTGGACCTTGGCGCCACGGCGTTCTGCCGCGGAAGCCACGTCCGGGACGAGAACGCAGCCATCGTCCGCGCCATCTTCGAAGCGGTCGGGGTTCTCGTCGAAGTCCCGGAAAGCCTCATGGACGCCGTGACGGGCCTGTCCGGGACCGGCCCCATGTACATCTTCCAGATCATCGAGGGATTGTCCGATGCCGGGGTGAAGGTGGGGCTGAGCCGCCATGTCGCGAACCTGCTTGCGGTCCAGACCGTGTTCGGTTCCGCGAAGATGGCCCTCGAGACCGGGAAACATCCGGGGCTCCTGAAGGACATGGTGACGAGTCCGGGCGGCACCGCCATTGCGGCGTTGCATTCGATGGAACGCAACGGGCTCCGGGCACTCCTCATCGACGCGGTGGAGGTGGCCACGGAGCGGTCCCGGCAACTGGGTGAGATCGCGAACCGGTGATGGACCGGCCCGCCGGTTGCCGTCAGTTCAGGAGGTTTCCCCAGTCGGGGCCGGTATCGGCGCCGTCGGCCCCGTCATCCTGATCCGCGGCTTCCGCGTCCCCGATGAATCGCAGGAGGACCTGTTCGATGGCGAGTCGTTCGGCGGCCGTGGGTACGGACAGGATGAGTTGCTTGACCTCCACGGGTGCGTCGAGGGCCACGGCCACGGCATACGAGGTGTCCACCGGCCCCACACTCCCTTCCACCACCCGCTGGGCTCCGACACGCTCCACCGCAAGTCGCACCTGTTCCTCTGCGATGCGGGCCTCGTCGGCATCGCCGAGGGGTTCGTCCAGCCATTCCACGTCCGCCTCCTGGTACAGGCGTTCGCTCAGGATGCGCTCGACCCTGAATCGGCGGCGGCCCTTCGCTTCGACGAACATGCGGCCGTCTGCGAGGCGCTTGCAGGCCATTACCTCCATGGAGGTGCCGACATCGACCGGCTCGTGCTCGATCACGGACTCCGGTTCGTCGGGACGCGAGAGTGCGATGCCGAAGGATGCCCCGGTCTCCAGGCATTCCTCGACCATGAGCAGGTACCGTTCCTCGAAGATGTGGAGGGGGCAGCGCTGGCCGGGGTATACGACCACGTCCAACGGAAAGATGGGGATCCGATCCATCACGTGCACCGAGGAATGACTTGGGTGGGCAATGGCCTTTAGGATTCCCCCTTGGAGGCCGGCGATGTCGTGTCGCGGCGCGTACAAGGGTATCCACGGGTGCAGCCGCGGGAGCGGTTGGTCATTGCGGGGTTCGGCGCGTTGCGGGCCGGGGCCCCAGCACGGCTCAGGCGGTGGCGTCGCCAGACGAAAACGCCGGCCTCCGGACCTTCGGGGCAAGGAGTGGCTCAAGGTCCCGCGTGATCACGTCCTCGTCGGGCTGCAGGCATGCGCGGCGGCCGTCGCGGGTTTCCGTGACGAGGTCGGTTGCGAGGAGGCGTCGGAGGTGCCAGTTCACGGTGGATGCGCTGACACCGAGGATGCGCGCGAGGACGGCGCGGTGGATGCCGGGGGTGCTGCGGATCACTTCGAGGACGCGGAGGGCTTCCGGGTTCTCCGCGACCGGCATGAGACCGCGGGCGCGGTGGGTGATCCCTCCGGACACGTGGTACCGGAGGGTCCCGCGGCTCTCGGTCTCGACGAGGATTCCGGCGTCCACGAGGCGCGCGAGGTGATAGGTGACGGTGGAGTAGGTGACGCCGGTGGACCCGGCCAGATCCCGGACACCGATTCCGGGGGTTTCCGTGACCGCTTCGTGGATGGTCTTCCGGACCTTGTGGGTGAGGAGGCTGTGGCCGCTGACACGGTGGTACAGCGCCCACGGCACGAGGCCGAGGATGGCGAGGATCGCCGAGGTGATGGCGGCATGGGCGATGACGGTGGCCACGTCGGGACCGGCGCGGGTGAGGGCGGCATGCGTCGTGGGTTCGTCGCGGCCGCCGATCCGGGGGGCCACGGGGATGGGCGCGCGGTCGGCGGACGCCGAGCGCGCTTCTTCGGATGCGCCCCGGCCGGCATGCGAGGGCGCCGGGAATGGAAGGGATCGGACGGTGGACCGGGGATCGGCGGGGCTCGACGGGGTCCATGCGGCCTCGGTGGGGTTGTGATCCACATGCGGCGTCGACGCTGCCTTGAGGTTGAGGCCGCGTCCCATGGACTTGGCACCGCCGTAGGATGAGGCGAGCGGTGCCGTCGTCTCGGCCGGAAGCCGCGTGTCGCCGGCGTCGAGGTCGAGGCGCGCGTACGCGGCACGGTCGGACGGCGCCGCATACACGACGAGTCCCGGCGCAACGGGTGTCGTTCCGACGGCCCCTTCATCCGGAAGGAGGGCCCCGGTTTCGACCTGGATGATGGCGGTGAGCCGGGGAAGGGTTTCCGCGGCCATGGCCGTCGTGGCGTGGACGACGTCCGAGGGGGTTGCAGCGTCCGGCATCGCGGCTTGGGCCCCGCCGGGCACGGCGACCACGAGGAGGGTCACGGGGATGAGGACGGCCGCGAGGAGCGCGGCATCGCGAGACGGGGACGGGACGGGGAAACGCATCGGGGACCACTCCGGTTGACCCTCGTCGCCGTGGGATCTGGTATATGATCGTTGTGGCGCGACGGACCTCCACGTCGCGGCGTGGTCGAAGACGAGGCACAACCGCGATGCAGACCCCGCCGGCCCCCCGGCCGTGCCCACTTGCGGAAAAACGTCAGGGGGGAGGGCGGCGGGGGTGGGGTAGTGCCAACCTGAGGAAATCGTCGAACGAGCGGTCGCCATCCGGGGGAGGCGGCGCGGGTGGCGGGGTGGGGTGCAGGTCGCGCCGAAGCTGCGCCGGGCGTGGGCGGGT
>JBFILE010000132.1:0-9623 GCA_041599855.1 Thermoplasmatota archaeon | reverse complement strand
TGATCGTGCTCGGCATCGAGGGAACGGCCCACACCGTCGGTGTCGGGGTGGTGGACCATGGGGACCCGACGGGCCCACCCCGGATCCTCGCGGACCTCAAGCACATGTGGCGACCGGAGGTCGGCGGCATCCACCCGCGGGAAGCCGCGAACCATCATGCCGAACGGGTCGGGCCCATGATCCGGGACGCCTTGGCCGTGGCCGGCCTCCGCGGGTCCGACGTGGATCTCGTGGGGTTCAGCCGCGGCCCCGGACTCGGGCCGTGCCTGCGCACCGTCGCGACGGCCGCTCGCGCGTTCGCCCTTGCGGCCGACCGCCCCGTCATCGGCGTCAACCACTGCGTCGCCCACCTTGAGATCGGCCGCGCGATGACCGGCATGGACGACCCCGTCCTCCTGTATGCGAGCGGCGGGAACACGCAGGTGATCGCGTACACGGAAGGCCGCTACCGAGTCCTCGGCGAGACCCTGGACGTGGGCGTCGGGAACATGCTCGACAAGTTCGCCCGCGAACTCGGCCAACCGTTCCCCGGCGGCCCCCACATCGAGACGTTGGCGAAGGGATCGACCGGCGACCTCGCAGACCTCCCCTACTCCATCCGCGGCATGGACGTGGCGTTCAGCGGCGTCCTCACGGCCGCCCTCGCCCTCCACGCGAAGGGGGTGCCGAAGGCGGACCTCGCCCATGCGATGCAGGAAACCGTGTTCGCCATGCTGACCGAGGTCACGGAACGGGCCCTCGCGCACGTGGAGAAGGACGAGGTCGTCCTCGGCGGGGGGGTGGCCTGCAACGAGCGTCTCCGGGACATGGTCGCGACCATGGCGACGGACCGCGGCGCGAAGGCGGCGTGGCCATCGAAGGCCCTCTGTGTGGACAACGGAGTCATGATTGCGCACACGGGCGCGCGCATGCACGAAGCCGGCGTCCGCCACACGCTGGAGGATACGGTGGTGGACCAGCGGTTCCGGACGGATGACGTGGACGTCACATGGCGGACGAAGCCCCCGGCGGACGTGAGCCATGAACGGCAGGCGGACGCGCGCTTCGTCCATGGCGCGGAGGCCCGTGTCGAGGAGGAGCCCCGGGATGACTTCGACGCCATCCGGAAGGCGCGCGTTCCGAAGGCATACCGGCACGAGGAACTGGACCGGCGGCTGCGGGTCACGCGCACACGCATGGAATCCAAGCTCCTTTCGGAGGCTCGACGCGTGGGAGTCCGGACACCGGTCGTCCTCGACCTCGATGACGGCTCCACGTCCATCGTCATGGAGCGGCTCAGGGGCACGCTGTTGAAGGATGCGCTGCGTCGGCAGGAGAACGGGCCCGCCCTCGCAGCGCTGGGCCGCGCGGTCGCCACCCTCCACAGGGGCGGCTTCGTCCACGGGGACCTGACCACGTCGAACGCCATCGTGCTTCCGGATGGGACGGTGGCCCTCATCGATTTCGGCCTCGGCGGATTCTCCGAGGAGGACGAGGCACGCGGCGTGGACCTCCACGTCCTCATGGAATCCCTGGAGGCCTCCCACGCAGACCACCCCGCCGCGTTCGAGGCGTTCCTGTCAGGGTATCGGGAGGCGGACGCCCCGGCGGGCGCCGAGCGCGCACTCAAGGAGATTGTGCGCCGGGGCCGCTACCGGGGAACGTGACGGGGGAAAAAGGGGGTCAGCAGCCGCCTTCCTCGAACCAGCGGACGCGTCCGTCACCGGTTGCGCGAAGGGTTTCCACGATTTCGGCAGCCGCATCCTGGGATTCTGAGGTTTGCATTGCGATTGACCCCTATGGGCAAACGGATAACGTAGCCCAATCCGCATCAATCTTGCGTTGTCCATGGCTGACAATACGAATATCGTGATCCTGAATGGGGAAAGCGTAGATCCCCCTGACTTCCGGGTTGGGGGCCGATCAGATGCAGTCTCCGGAGAACCATTCCACGCGGTCATTGGGCGGGCGCGGGGTGGAGTGATCATCCGCGTCCTCGTTGCGGCCTGATTCCTTGACTTCCTTCCTGGCCGGAGACATCCGAATGCCCGGACCATTCAGCATGCTTGAAGCTCGCGGCTACTTCGTCGATGCACCCGCTTGCGCCGATGCGCCGGCACCCATGGTGTGGCTGAGGACATCGAAGGCTGCGATGGCCAACCCCGCCGAGAGCGCAAGGTGCCCGAGGGCGTTCGCTGCCACGGAGAGTTGCCCGGCGCCCAGGACTCCTGCGATGAGTCGGATGGCGAGGGCGGCAGCGGAGGCCAGGAGGAATGCCTTCGGGAACTTGTGGTGGAAGGCGAGGCCGAGCGCTGCCGCACCGGCGACCTCGGCGACGACGGCGAACGACACCATGAGCGGATAGACGCTCGTCCAATCCTGGAACACGGGCACGTAGAGGACGATACCGAGGATGACGCCGCCCGCGATGAGGGCGGAGGATGCGTACCGCGCGTAGCGCCGGTCGCCCGCGGCGCCCGGCAGGAGGGCGGCACCGATTCCGCCGCTCGCAAGGGCCAACGGCGCAAGAAGGGCGCTCACGACGAGGAGGATGCCGGCGGCGAGGAACGCGAATGCGCCCCACATGCCGGCCTTCTTCAGATCCACGGGTTGTCGCTTCGTGCGTCGGCCGACCTTGGACATGGGTTCACGGATTCCTGGCCCGGGGGGGCGCGGTGTCGATGGCTCGATGGAGCCGCCGGTTCATTCTTCGGAGGGCCGGATGCGCCGGCGTCGCCACCTCGGGAGTCGGTGCGTGCCGGTTGCGCCACGTGATGACCCCCGCTTCGGGCCCGCCTTCGGAGGCAGGTGGCCGACCGGCCAACCGACGCCGGGACAAGGCCGGGGGCGACCCGTTCGCACGGATCGCCGCAGGTGCTTGGTCCCGGCCTGCGCCGGATTCACTTCGCGCGTGCGCCCGGCTCCGTCTGCTTGCGGGGTTCGAGGGCGGCGTCCACCTGTTCGCGGGTGAGGCCGCTCTTCTCGTATGCAAGGTCTCGGACGGTGCGGCCCGTCTTGAAGGATTCCTTCGCGATCTCGGCCGCCTTCTCGTACCCGATGAGGGGATTGAGGGCGGTGGCCATGGAGATGCTCTTCTCGATGTAGCTCCCGCACTTCTCCTCGTTCGCTTCGAGGCCGGCGATGCACTTGTCCGCGAACATCCGGCTCGCATTCGCAAGAAGCCGGATGGAATCGAGGAGGTTCTTCGCCATCATGGGAAGCATGGTGTTGAGGTCGAGTTGCCCCCACTGGGATCCGACGGTGACGGCCTGGCAGTTGCCGTTGACCTGCGCGCCGACCATGATGACGCTCTCGCAGATGACCGGGTTGACCTTGCCTGGCATGATGCTGCTGCCGGGCTGGACCGCGGGGAGCATGATCTCTCCGAGGCCGGCCTGGGGCCCGGACCCGAGGATGCGGACATCATTGGCGATCTTCATGAGGCTCGCAGCCACCGTGTTCAGGGCGCCCGCGGTCCACGTGTACGCGTCCTGCGCGCCTTGCGCTTCGAAGTGGTTGGCGGCTTCGCGGAAGGATGTGCCCGTGATGTCGGTGAGGGTCTTCGCAACGAGGGCTCCGAAGTCGCCGCTCGTGTTGAGGCCGGTGCCGACGGCGGTGCCGCCGAGGGCGAGTTCCCGCATGTCGGGGAGGGTGGATTCGACGCGGGCGATGCCGAGTTCGAGTTGACGCGCGTACCCCCCGAATTCCTGGCCGAGGCGGATCGGGACGGCATCCATGAGATGGGTGCGACCAATCTTGACCACGTGGTCGAACGCCTGTTCCTTCTCGCGGAGTGCCGCATGGAGGTGCCGGAGCGCCGGGATGAGGTCGTGCTCGATGGCGAGGACCGCGGTGACGTGCATGGCGGTCGGGAACACATCGTTGGACGACTGGCCCATGTTCACGTGGTCGTTCGCGTGGACACTCTTGTCATCACGTGCGAGGCCGAGGTGTTCGCGGGCACGGGTGGCGATGACCTCGTTCGCGTTCATGTTGGACGAGGTGCCGCTCCCCGTCTGGTACACGTCGATGGGGAACTCGGCCGTGAGTTTCCCTTCGGCGACTTCCTTCGCGGCCGCCTCGATGGCTTCCGCGAGCTTCGCATCGAGGACGCCGACGTCGCGGTTGACGCGGGCGCACGCGAGCTTGACGAGGCCGAGGCCACGCACGAGTTCGGGGGGAAGAGGTTGGCCGGAAACGGGGAAGTTCTCGACGGCGCGTTGGGTCTGCGCGGCCCAGTACGCGTTCTTGGGGACGCGCATCTCGCCCATCGTGTCGCGCTCGATCCTGGTCTCGGAATCTTCGGTCATGGTGGCACCCGGGGCAAACCTGGTTGCGGTTCGCCGCGGCATCAGGGTGGACCCCATTAAGCTATCGGGGCGGGGAACGACGATGAACGGCGGGGACTCGCCCGTATCGCGGCCGAACGGGGTCGGGCGCGGGGCGCGGCGGGGGGCCGCGGGCTGGGCCACGACAGGGCGGCCCGGCGGGGCCCGTGCGCGCATGCTACGCGCATGCTGTCATGACGCCCCGTGCAGCCCGTGCGGACCCATGGCGCCGCGCGGACCGGCGGGCACCGTGGGAGAAGAATAGAGGGACCGCCTCGAAAACGAGGAGCTGGAGAGGAGGCCCCGAGGTGTTGCCATCACCCCTTGTCGCCCGTTTGCCATGAATGGGTTGGATCAGGGACCGAAGGCCCACGACCACTCTGCCCTTCCGGCCCGGGGCCCTTTGGCCCAAGGGGCGCGCGGCGGGGCTCGGCGCCGCTGGATGCGGTGTCCATGCTGAGCGGTCAAGAAAAGGGAAAAGGGAGGGACCGGGGCGACAGCCACGTCGCCGGAGAGGAGAATCATCAAGGTCCCGAGGGATGCGGCGCGCGTTTCGCGCACGCCGCGGGGTTGCCGTACCATGGGTCCCTTGATGCGCATATGAAGGGTTGGCCTGTCCCGACGGTGGGTAACGGCCGTTCCCTCGCCACGGAGGACAGGTTCATCCCCGGAATCGTGACGCACAAGGGCCCCTTGCGGAACGGAGTGGCGAAGGGGCCAGCTGTCCGGCGAGGGACGCCCGTGGAACATGATGGCGGCACGCCGGAATCGGATGATGACGTGGGGACCCGACCGCCTCCGGAATGGGGTTGAGGAAGCGGTCGGGGAGGGAAACGCGACACGTGCCGAACGTTTTCTTGACCGAAACGTGCCGTCAGGCGGTCACACGCCCGCGGGCGGTTTGAACGCTTTCGCACAAACCGCGGAATCGGCGACAGGCGGCGGGGAAGGGTCACGGTCGACCGGGCCAATTCGATCGCGCTTCCCGCACGCGGAACCGCCAACCCACCTGCTCGTCAAGCGGAACCGGCCGCACCCCCCGTGGCATCAACGCCCCCTTGGCCCAGTGCCTCTCCCCCATCCCTTGATAAGGAGAACCCGGAGAGTCACGACCATGCGGGGCCTCGCCTCCTCAGTGCTCGTCCTCATCCTCCTCATGGTTGCCCTTCCCCCCACCGGCGGGTCCTCCAGCGGCCTCGACGTGTCCGTATCCCCGGCCACCATGGACCTCTTCGACGACGAGACCGCCGTGGTGACCGTGCGGGTGACGCGGGACGGCCAACCGGTCGGCGGCGCCCTCGTCACGCCATTCCCGGATCACGTGGACCGCTTCAGCGCGCCCCTCGTGGTCACAAGCGACACGGGACAGGCCGTCTTCCGATACACGCCCCCGCGGACGCCCGTCGTGATGGAGGAGATGGAAGGCTTCGCCGTGAGTCATCTCGCCGACACGGCGCAGACCCATTTCGCGCCGGTCATCACGCCGGCGGCGGCCCGCGCCCCCATCGCGAAGCCCGGGTCCGCCTGGGAAACCGAGGCCCCGATGATCGCCCTCGGCGCGGGCGGTCTCGTCGCCATCGTCGCAGCCGTGGCCGCCGGGCGCATCCGGGCCCGTCCCGTCGCCGGCATCTTCCGCCGGGCCGGTGCCGCCCCCTTCCACGGCGCCATGGCCCTCGGGGTCCTCGCCCTTGGACTCATCCTCGGCGGCATCCTCAATGATTCCAGCACATTCGTCCTCTTCGGCGTGATCGCCGCGGCCGGCGCCAGCGGCCTCGCCGCCTACGCCCGAGAAGACGGCATGGCGCTTGTCGCTTCGATGCCGGATTGTCCCCTCGACACCCAGGCCGGCCGCCTCGCGCACGCCCTGGGCGATCGCGTGAAAACGTGCCACGTGGGGGCCGGGTACCGGGGCTTCGATCTCACCGATGGGACCCGCATCCTGGTCGAACGCGGCCCGGAACGGTTGAACCTCCGCGTCCGCGGCGCCGGCGCCCACGGCCTCGCGACGGAACTCGCACCGGTTCTGTCGGGCAAGCCGTGACGGCCTCCCTCGCCTCGATAAACATATATCCGTGGCACGGGTCCTCGCGGGTCCGTCATGATGCCCCCGGATGGACGAATCACCGTGGTGGGCCTCGGGGTCGTCGGGATTCCCGTTGCTGTGGAACTCGCCCGCGCCGGCTTCGACGTGATCGGCCTCGACGTGGCCGAGGAACGCGCGGAAGCCGTCCGCGACGGCCGCTACCCCCTCGCCGGTGACGAACCCGGCCTTCCGGAGCGCCTTGCGGAAGCGGTCGCGTCCGGGAAATTGACGGCCACGACGGACCCGACGGCCGCGTTCGCCCACGCTGACGTCGTCATCATCTGCGTGCAGACTCCGTTCGACGTGGAACGCATCGAACCCCGGTACGGGTCCTTGAAGGCCGCCCTCTCCAGCGTGAGCGCACACCTCCGCTCCGGCATGCTCGTCATCGTGGAGAGCACCCTTGCCCCCACCACCATGGATCGGGTTGTCGCGCCGGCGCTCGAGAAGGAATCCGGCCTCGCTGCCGGGACGGACTTCGACCTCGTCCACTGCCCCGAGCGCGTCATGCCCGGGAAACTCATCCACAACCTCACCCAACTGCCCCGCGTCGTTGGAGGCAACACCCCGGAAGCCGCCGCCCGTGCCGCCGCCATCTACCGGACCTTCGTGAACGCGGAACTGGACACGACCAGCATGCTTGCCGCAGAAGTCGTGAAGACGGCCGAGAACACGTACCGCGATGTCCAGATCGCATTCGCGAACGAACTCGCCCTCATCTGCGAGGACCTCGGACTCGACGCCTTCGAGATCCGCGACCTCGTGAACAAGAGCCCCTTCCGGCATGTCCATGAACCGGGAGCCGGCGTCGGCGGCCACTGCATCCCGAAGGACACGTGGCTTCTTGCGTACGGGACGAAAGGCATCCGCAATCCGGACCTGATGATCACGGCGCGGCGCGTCAACGACGGCATGCCGGACCACTTCGCCGCCGTGACCGCGAATGCGATCGGCCGCGCCGGCATCGAGATGGCCCGCGCCCGCGTCCTGCTCCTTGGCGCCTCCTACCTGCCGAACACCGGGGACACGCGCGAGACGCCTACCGTGCCACTGGCCCGCGCCCTCTCCCTGCTCGGTGCGGACGTCACCGTCCATGACCCGTTCGTCACCGGCACCGTCGGCGACCACTTCGCGGTGACCAACGACCCCGTGACGGAACTTGCGGCTGGCATGGACGCCATCGTTCTCGTCACCGCCCACGACGCCTACCGGACCCTCGATCTGGACGCGCTTGCCAAGGGAATGCGCACGCGCGTCCTCGCGGACGGTCGGAACGTGTGGCAGCGGGCCGCTGCCGAAGCATCCGGATTCCTGTACACCGGCATCGGCAAGGGATCCCCCGCGACCCGTGCGGGACCGAAGCCGGACCCAGCCGCGACGGAACCGGAGGCGGACGCCTCGTGAAGATCCTGAACGTGGTGGGCGCCCGCCCCCAATTCATCAAGGAAGCCCCCGTGGGACGCGCGATCCGCGCGAAACATGAGGAGATCCTCGTGCACACGGGGCAGCACTACGACGCGAACATGAGCGACGTGTTCTTCGAGGAACTCGAGATCCCGAAACCGGATCATCACCTCGGGATCGGCGGCGGCACCCACGGCGCGCAGACCGGCGCCATGCTCATCGCCCTTGAGGACGTCATCACCAAGGAAGCCCCCGACTGGGTCCTCGTGTACGGCGACACGAACAGCACCCTCGCGGGCGCCCTCGCGGCCGTGAAATTGCACGTGCCCGTGGCCCACGTGGAAGCCGGCCTCCGCTCCTTCGACCGGACCATGCCCGAGGAGATCAACCGGGTCCTCACGGATCATGCGAGCGACCTCCTCTTCGCGCCCACGGAACCCGCGGTCGCCCATCTTGCGGCGGAAGGCATCACGAAGAACGTGCACCGCGTCGGCGATGTGATGATGGAAGCCCACCAGCACGCCTCCGAGATGGCGAAGCGCAAGAGCACCATCCTCAAGGATCTCGGGCTCACCGCGGGCGCGTACCATCTTGCGACCCTTCACCGGCCCGCGAATGTGGACGATGAGGGCGCCCTCCGCCGGATCATGCGCGCCTTCGGCCGCGTGGAAACCACCGTCGTCCTGCCGCTGCATCCCCGCACGAAAGGGCGACTCGCGGCGTTCGGTATCGACGTGCCCGGGAACGTGCGCCTCGCACCGCCTGCCGGCTACCTGGATTTCGTGGCCCTCGAAACGGGTGCCGTCCGCATCCTCACGGACTCCGGCGGCATCCAGAAGGAAGCGTACTTCCTCGGGAAGCCGTGCGTGACCCTCCGCGAGAACACGGAATGGGTGGAGACCGTGGAAGACGGGTGGAATGTGCTCGTCGGGAGTGACGCCGAAAAGATCGTTGACGCCGCGCGGACGTTCGCGCCCACGACACCGCGGTCCCACAAGTACGGAGCCGGCGACGCCGCAGCACGGATCGTGGAGATCCTGGAATCGACCGCCCGCGCCTGAGCCGTCACCCGAGGCGGTCTTCCGCGGCGACCTCGCCCACCACACGGCCCGGCACGCCGGTGACCACGCTGTACGCCGGAACATCCTTCGTCACCACGGCGCCCGCGCCGATCACGGAATCGCGACCGACCCGCACGCCCGGAAGGAGGGTCGTGTTCGCACCCACGCGGACGCCATCCTCGATGACGACACCCTCCAGTTTCCAGTCGCCCCGGCCCATACGCTTGTCATTGGTGATGCACGCGCGCGGGCCGAGGAACACATCATTCCCGATCACGGTGTCCGTCGGGATGTACACCCCGCTCTGGATGGACACGCGCTCCCCGATGCGCACGTTGTTGTCGATGATGACCCCGGTCCCCACGAGGGAGCGGTCCCCGATCACGGAATCCTCCCGGATCAGCCAGCCGTGGCCGGTGACGACGCGGTTCCCGAGGATCGCGCGCGAATACAGGATGCCATTCGCGCGGAGGGTGCAATCCGCGCCGACGCGCGCGCCCTCCAGCTTGTCAAACTCCCCCGACCGCAGGATGGCCGCCTCGTCCTTGCCCGGGTGCCCGATGATGCAGTTCGGACCCACGTACGTGCCCGTGCCGATGACGCTTGCACCCCAGACCTTCGTGGTGGGGTCGATCGAGGACATGGGGGCGCCATGGAACGCGCGGCGCTTGAAAGGGGCGGGTCCGCGTCCGCCATCGCCGAGCGGCCCCCCCTTCGCCGCCTGCGGCGCAGGCGGCGGGGTGGGGTGCAGGTCGCGCCGGAGGCGCG
>JBFILE010000131.1:0-9772 GCA_041599855.1 Thermoplasmatota archaeon | reverse complement strand
GAGGGCCTCCAGCGCGATGCGCCCTTCGCCGCCGATGGGGACTTCGCGCCACGAGTCGACGGGGGCCCGGGATAGGAGTGTGAGGCCACGTCCGACCGCATGGTACGGGAGTCTGTCGGCAATGTAGCGACCGAGGTCCAGATGCCCGGTCGTGAACACGGGGGTCGGGGTCTCCTGCAGTGCGATGATGTCCGCGTCGAGGGTGTTGATGAGGGCGACGAAGGCATCCGGGTCGAGGACGCCGGCGTTCGTGAATCCCTGGTGCGTGTTGAGTGTGACGACGATCAACGGATCCCCCGGTGGCGGCACGGGCGGGTCCGCGGTGACGGGAGCAACGAGGATGACGATGCCCGCGACGATGACAACCCCTGTCCCCACGATAAGCCGGGACACGACCGAAGACGAGCCCGTTCCATGGGCGACATGCGCAGGACGGCCGGGAACCAGGCTCACCAGTGAACCGGCGGTCACGAGGAGGGCCCCACCGGGGAAGAGGGCGCGGCCGTTGAAAGTGACGGGCCCCACGGCCCCGAAATCGAAGGTCGCCGCGTAGGCGAGATGGGCACCCGCAAGGACGAGCCCCGCCACGCCCCATGCCATCGCCGCGGTGCGGATGCCGCACGCTGCAAGCCCTCCAACGATCCAATGGACCAACGGAACCATGGCCGTTGCCGTGAGCGCCGCGACGACGAACATGGGGACGGACGGAAACCATGCATGGATGCTGGCACCGGTCACAAGCACGGCACCGGCTACGGCCGGCCCCCTCGCCCCATCGAGGGTGTGGACCGCCCGGGCGCGTGCATCGTCGAGGCCGCGCCCGTCCTGTTGCAGGAACAGGACCAAGACGGCGCCGAGGGCAAATCCCCCCACCACGCTGACGGCCACCAATCCGACACGATCCGGATCGGAGGTGGCAAGCACATGGGGGTTCCCGAAGGCGGCATGCGCGAGGAATCCCCAGGCGCCGAGGGCGGCCCCCGCGACCGCCGCCCGGAGACTCCCGGACCGGGGGTGCGCGTCCGTTGCCTCCCGACCCGTCGCAGGCATCCGGTATGATGCGCCGATCACCAGCACCAGGGCGGTGAGGAGCGCAAGGCGCACGTTCCCCTGGGACGGGTCGTTCGAGGACCCGAGCACCGTCAGGATGGCGTCAAGCGCCACACCCGTTGCGATGCCACCGACGAGGCCGACAGCCACCACGGGGTTGCCCCCCATTCCACGGGGTGCCGTCCGGCGTGCCGCACCAACGAGAACGGCAAGGAGCGCGAGCGATGCCGCCACCGCGGCCACGGGAGCGATCATGTTGCGCCCGGTGGCATGGGTCGTGACCGCCGCCACGTGGGCGAGGCCGGTCACGGCGGCGGCGATCGGCAAGGCGGGCGCGGATGTCACGGACCGGGGCGCAAGGGCGAGCAAGGCCGGCGCCGCGAACAGGAGGAGGAGACCTGCCGAGGGATGGATCTCGAAGGCCGAGATGTTGAGGTAGTGGAGCCGCGTGAACGTGGCACGCAGCGATTCGAGGAGGACGAGGGTCACCGCGGCCCCCGTGACCAGCATGGCGGCGGCGGCCCGGTCGACGCCGCGCCCCGTCGACGTCTGCGAGGGAAGGGCGGACCCGCGTTCCGGGCCATCACGGCGCGGCCGTCCCGCGGCTCCGTCCCCCGCATCCCGCACCACGCCCATGTCGAACTCCCGGCCCGCTCCGAAGGGGTCGCCTCACATGCCCCAGAACGGGGATTCCTTGCGACGGATCTTCGCGACGGCTTCGAGGGTGTCCCGTTCGTCGTAGTTCAACCAGTCGCCGCGAAGGAGCTTCTTCGCATCGCCTTCGGGCATGTCCACGTACAGCATGTCGCCCTTGTCCATCTGGCGCCCGATCGTCACGTCATCGATGGCGAGTGCGACCTCTTCGCCCTGCCTCGCCTCCTTCACGCTCTCCTCGCCCCGGCGGATGCTCTTGATCTCGCCGACGATGCGCCCGTCGTCCCGGAGGAAGCGTTGGCCGACGCGGATGCGCCCGGAGTGGACGCGGACGCCCACGATGGCCGGCTTCGAGACGCGGTAGATGTGGTCGGGAAGGATCTCGATCTTCCCTGGGAACGTGATCTCGAGGCGGCGTTCCCGTTCGAGTTCGTCGCGGCGTCGCTTCACCCAGGCCTCGTAATCGTCGAGGAGCGTGTAGATGATGTCGCTCTCGAAGAGGGCCACGTCCGTGTCCTTCGCGGCGAGCGCGTCCTTCGCGTCGGGAAGGATGCCCACGTTGAATGCGAGGAGGGACTTGTGGAGGGGATTCTGGATGGTGGCGGCCTCGATGACGTCGCGGCGGCTCACGTCGCCGACCTCGGCGCGCTTGATGGGGATCTTCTTGTCGCGGCATTCGCTTGCGAGGGCTTCGAGGCTGCCGATGGTGTCGGCCTTGATGTACACGCCATCGTCCTCGGTCTCGATCTTCACCCGGAGCGACAGGGCGATCTCCGCGGTGACTTCCTCGATGTCTTCGTCGGTGGCGACGAGAAGGGGGGCACCGGCGAGGACGCCTTCCAGGTTCTGGGCGCTGATCTTGACGCCGCTTGCGGCTTCCACGACCTTTACGGAGGAGAAGGGTTCGCGGTGGTCGCGCATCTCGTCCTTCGGCTTGGGTTTGAACAGGCCCTTGACCTTGGTCACGCGGGGTTCGCCGTGGGCGCCGACGACGATGGTGTCGCCCGCCCGGATGGTGCCGTCATAGATGATGGCGTCCATGGTCAATCCGAGGCCGCGTTCCTCCTTCACTTCGAGGACGGTGCCGCGGCCCCTGTTCGATGTCTGGGTCTCAAGGGCCTTCTCAAGGAACCGCTGGGCAAGCCCCACGAGCATGAGGAGAAGGTCCGAGATGCCTTCGCCCGTCTTCGCGGATACCGGGACCACGGCGACGCTCTTCGTGAAGTCGCCCACGCGGTCGTACCGGTCCGCACTCGGGACGCCGAGGTCGGTGAGGTTCCCGATGACCTCGTACAGCTTCTCGTCGAGGACGTCCTTGACCTTCCCGCTCTGCTTGCGGATGGACAGCACGAAGGGGGAATCCTCGGTGCTGTTCCACCCGTGGATCCGGTCGATCTTGTTCGCCGCGACCACGAACGGCGTCCTGCTCTTCCGCAGGATGTTCACCGCCTCCTTCGTCTGCGGCTTGAAGCCCTCGTTGACGTCCACGACAACGATGGCGATGTCGGCAAGGGCGCCCCCGCGGGCCCGGAGGGTGGTGAACGCGTGGTGGCCGGGCGTGTCGATGAAGAGGAGGCCGGGCACCCGGAACTCCTTGCCCTTCATGAGGGGCCCGCAGACCTCGCGGATGGCATCGAGCGGCATCTCGGACGCGCCGATGTGCTGGGTGATGGCGCCGGATTCACGGGATGCGACCTTGGATCCCCGGACACGGTCGAGGATGCTGGTCTTCCCGTGATCGACGTGACCGAGGACCGAGACAATGGGTTGACGCGTGGCCAAATCGTACCCCTCCCTGATGGAGTGAAATCCTGCGCGACGGGAAGCCGCGCGGTCCGTGGAAAGTGGTGGCCCTGATAAATGATTCGGGCTGCGCGGGCCGCGGAGAAGGGCATTCCAGGGGCGCGCGGGCCATGGCCCCGCCATGGGGGAAGGAATTCCGCGGGAAGGACGGAGCCGATGAACGGCCCGCGGCAAGGTCGCCGAGAACCAGGGATCGCCATCGCCGCGGGAGGCCTCACCGACGCAACCAGCCGATCCCGCGGGCACCGGCAGGACCGGGGACGGTCCATCCCGGGGCCGGATTCCTGGGATCAGGCGATTTCGGGGGAGTGGCCGCTGTCCGCGGTTGCCGCGCCCTGCTTGCCCTGCTCCTGGAAGCGCACCTGGGGGAGCGGGATCGGCGGGGGGAGCTGCAGGTTCTTTGCAAGGCCCACGGCTTCGGGGACGCAGACGCGCATCACGGCCGTGTGGATCTCGCTTGCGATGGCCGGCGGCATCTGGCTCGTGGATTGCCACTGGTCGGCGAGGGTCTTCGCGTCGCCGGAGTAGGCGAGGGATCCTTCGACGCGGATGATGCCGATGGCTCCGTAGCTGGCGGTGTAGCGGAAATCGACACTTGCGACGCCGTTGCCCTGATCCTGCACCTGACTCACGGTGGAGTTGTGGTCGATGCGGACCTGCCCGTGCTTCTCGGTGGGCTTCGCGTAGCGTTTCGCCTCGATGGACGTGAGTTGGATCTGCTGTACCGCCATGAGGACCGGGCGCGTTGAGGGAACGATTCACCCATGAACCTTTGCGTAAAGCCACCGGGGACCGGGCCCCGGAACGAAGGCGCGGTCGAGTGCACCGGTACGGGCGCATCGTACCCGCGCGGCAGTGTCACCGGCCGATCGGGGAAACGGGCATATTGCCGTACAGCGTAGCGGCGTCGTCGCGCGCGTCGCGACGAGGCTCCTCCATGCGCGCCACCGCCCCCGTCGCCCTGATCCTGCTCCTGCTCGCTGCCGGCATTCCCACGGCTGCCGCGGATCACTATGATTCCCCCATGACGGGACGGGACGCCCGCCTTCATGCCGGGACCACCTTCGAGGACGACGGCGCCGTCGTCCATGCGCCCGGCCACGCCCTGAACGGTGTTGCGAACCGGGTGGTCGAGCCCGGTCGGGAACCCGGTGATTCGGGCCTCTTCCTCGACCATTACATCGAGGTGCGCGACGCCGAGCAGTACGCCGCCATCTACGGGTCCGAAGGGGGGAACCGCATGCTCCCCGGCATGCAGGCCCACAGGGCCCGCTACGGCACATGGAACGACCTGAACCAGAACGGCGTCATCGACGACAACCACGACAACGTGTGCAAAACGGCAAGCCCCGCGTGCGCCCGGGACGAGTTCCGATGGCGCGGCGCCGCCACCGGGGAAGCCACGCCGATGATCGGCTGGTCCATCCCGTCCAACACCCCATGGGGCACGGCGCTGGAGGCGCGGTACTGCTGGTTCTGCTGGGAAGGCGCCACCTACGATGTGGCCGAATGGCCGGCCTCCGCCGACCCGGGACAGGCGTACGGGCCTGACGATTTCGCGCACAACGCCTTCGGCTGGTACGCCCCGCTTTTCGGCGCGTACCACAACGAGGCCGCGTCGAACCCGCAGGGCGCATTCAAGGACCTCACGAACCCCGACGTGTACACCCATCAGGTGTACAGCGCCGGGAACGGCTGGGAACACCCGTACACGGACGACGGCGTCCTCGTCACCATGCACGTGGTCGTGGGTGCGAACCTCCGCCGCGACCTGTCCGGCGCATGGAACCTGGACGACCCCGCGGCCCTCGTGGACGTGGACCGCTACGAGTCCGTGAGCCCCGAGGTCGAGGGCCTCTGGGTCTCCGCGCTCCGCACCGCCCGCAGCGAATACCACTCCGTCGTGGACGCGACCCTTACGCCGCTCGTCGTTGCCTACGCGGAAGGCGCGGGCGTCCTCGATCCGGTGAACGCCATCACGGACGACCTCTACGAGGAGCATGTCGGCCCGTACACGGACCCGAACGGCGGCGCCATCGACCGCGCCATGGACATGGGGAACAACGAGGCGTACCTTACGGCGTTCAATGCCCTGTACTCGCCCGTGATCCGGGAGCCGAACACCTTCGAGGACCGGTACCCGTACGCGACCTTCGACGGCGTCGCCGACCGCGATGCCGCAGGGAACGACTATTCGGCGTACCTCGGCACGTGGCTCCTCTACGGGGATGTGTACGCCCGCGTGGGAATCGGGATGATCGCGAACGCGGACCTCGGCCCCTACGGGAGCACGGGCGTCAGCGGTGAACTCGCCGACGTCACGCCGCTCCTCGTCGAAGATTTCCGCACCCAGCCCGGGTGGGAGTACCTCGACCCGTACGGTGCCGCGGGTGCCGACGACCAGCGCAGCGCCATGCCGAAGATGCATTTCGGCGCAACCGCCATCGCGTGGAAGGACGCGAACGCGGACGGCTGGGTCGGGAACAAGTGCAACGACACGACGCACCCCGCGGACGACTGCGACGTGTACAACAACGGCGCGTACACGACGCCCCACATGGCCGGTGGCGGCGAAGCCGCGGGTCTCTGCAGCCTCACGACCCTGAGCGGGGGCACGTTCACCGTGCAGCCGGTGAACGGCGACTGGCCCCCGGCCCTCGTCCTCCGGTGGTACGACCGCCCCACCCGGAACGCATGGACCCTGGAGGACGAGTACACCACGTACGTGCCCCAGGGCCGCGATGTCGTGACCTTGCGATGGGACCCGGCGTGGAACCTCTGCAAGGGTAGCGGGGCCACCTCCCGGAGCCTTGACGAGATCTGGTTCCCCGCCGGTACCGGCGGCGTCGCGCTCCGCGTGGAAGCCACGGTGACCCTCCTTGGTGAGTACGTCACGCCCGAAGGTGTGACGATTGCGCCCGGCGAATCGTTCACGGACGTGGACTACCACGTGGCGGGATTGTAGGGCACGGCGACCCGCAAACCCATCCGTCTGGGCACGGTCGCGGGTGCGATCGTGTGACCCCGCCGCGCGGCACGCGCGGCGGCCGGCGCGGATCCGTAGGGATGCAGCAACAGCAGCAGCCGCAACAGCAGCAGCAGCAACGGCGGCAGAGGCGCCGGCATTTCGGGCGCCCGCGGCACGGCATGATGGCATCCACCCGGCAGGAGGAGGACACGCGGAGCCGACCCGCCGTTGCGGCCTTCGCCCCGCCGGGCCATTGCGACGTCGCGCCGCGAGGGTCCGGGATCACGTATCAGTACCCGTACCGGTACCCGTACCCGTACTTTCGGCAACCTCTCCGGAATACGGCCAAGTGACCCGTCCTTCTACTGGAGGCCATGCCTTCGGATTCCCTCGACTGCCGTACCCCATCCCAGTGCTTCACGTGCCACCACTTCGATGAAGCGCGGAACACGTGTACGTTGCGGGAGATGCTGGAGGAGACCCTTGCCGCGGAAGTGGCTGCGCCCATCATGACCACCCGCCCCTCGCAGCAGGCGACCTTCGGTGTCGAGGAAACGTGGCGCGGCACCTACCGCCCCACCGCGGCGGACACGGTCCCGCTGTTTGCATGGGCGGATGCGGCGGACGCTTAGGGCGACATGCTCGCACGCGGCCCTGACCACGTCCGACGACGCCCGACGGCACCCCTCGGGCGCCGGGGCCATCAATTCCCGAGGATGCGCTCGAAGAACCCGCCCTTCTTCGTGACCGAGCCCTCGACCTTTGCGAGCTCCTCGAGGAGTTCGCGCTCCTTCTGCCCGAGCTTCTTCGGCGTCACAACACGCGCGTGGGCGACAAGGTCGCCGCGCGTTCCGCCACCGATGCGGGGCATGCCTTTCCCGCGGAAGGTGATGCGGTCCCCGAACTGGGTTCCCGCAGGCACATCGACCTTGATGCGCTCGCGATCGATTGAAGCGATATCCACCGCGGCGCCGAGGGCCGCCTGGCTGAATGTGAGGGGGAGTTCCACGTGGAGGTCCGCCTCCTCCCGCTGGAAGACCTCATGGCGGCGCACGCGGATGACCACGAACAGGTCCCCGGACGGGGCGCCCTGCGGGCCCGCGGCCCCTTCACCCTGGAGGCGGAGGCTCATGCCGGTATCGACGCCGGCGGGGATGCGGACGCTGATGGTCCGGCGCTGGCGGACGCGGCCTTCGCCGCGGCAGACGCGGCAGGGCGTCTTCACGACGCTGCCCCGCCCCTGGCAGGTGGGGCATGCCGCGACGCTCTGCATGACGCCGAACGGCGTGCGGGCGACCCGGCGAACCTGACCGTGGCCGTTGCATTCCTTGCAGTTGATGCGGGCCTTCGCGCCGCCTTCCGCCCCGCTTCCACCGCAGTCCTTGCAGTGTTCGGGGCGTTCGAGGTTGAGCGTCTTCTCCACGCCCTTCGCCGCATCCTCAAGGGTGATCTCGAGTTCCGCACGCAGGTCGCTTCCGCGGCCGCCACCGCGACCGCCGCGTCCTCCGCCGAACCCGCCGAAGAACTGGCTGAAGATGTCGCCGAGGTCGAATCCGAATTCGCTGAAGTCGGCGCCGCGGAAGATATCCTCGTCCGAGTAGCGTTGGTCGAAACCCTGGTGGCCGACCTGATCGTACACCCCGCGCTTCTTGGGGTCGGAGAGGACGGCGTATGCTTCGGACAGTTCCTTGAACTGCTCCTCCGCATCGGGCGCCTTGTTGCGGTCCGGGTGGAGCTTCATCGCGAGCTTCCGGTAGGATTTCTTGATCTCCTCCGGGCTCGAGCCCTTCGCAACGCCGAGGATCTCGTAGTAATCGCGTGAGGTCGGCATGGGCGGCAATCTCCGGTATCAAAGGCTCCGGCATATAGGTGCCGGGTGTGCGCGCGGACGCGTGAGGGCATGCGACCCGGCCGGACGAATCCCGCCCTGCCGGGCCCCCATGTTGGTGTGACCGGCCCGGCCGGACTCCGTCGTTCCAGGGGCCTCCCGGTGCAATGGCAGGACCGGGCCGGGCGGGCATCACCCGACCGACCCGCACCGCCGTGCCGGATGCGGGGAGCCCCGCACCCGACCGGGAACCACGCCCCATCGGAACGCGGCTTCAGTTCTTCACGTCGTACTCGACGTCGATGGAATCCGGGCCGTCGCCCTTGGTCTTGTTCTTCTTCCCGGTCTCGTCATCGGGTTCCTCGACGTCGTCCGAGTACGGGCCCGCACGGGTCGGCCCCGCGTCGACATCTTCCTCGGGGGCGACGCCCTCGCCGGCGGCGGCTTCCGCCTGCGCCTGCGCCTCGGCGTAGATGGCTTCGCCGACCTTGACCAGGGACGCCTCGAGGGCCGTCGCCTGTTCCTTCATCTCGTCGGCGTTGCCGCCTTCGATGGCAACCTTCAGGGAATCGATGGCGCCCTGGACGTCGCCCTTGAGGGTCGCGTCGATCTTGTCGCCCGCATCCTTGAGGGCGCGCTCCGCCGTGTACACGAGGGTGTCCGCGTGGTTCTTCGCCTCGATGGCTTCCACACGCTTCTTGTCCTCCTCCTCGTACTTCGCGGCATCCCCGACCATGGATTCCACGTCCTTGTCGTCCAGGCGCGTGGATCCCGTGACGGTGATCTTGTGCTCCTTCCCGGTGCCGAGGTCCTTCGCGCTCACGTTCACGATGCCGTTCGCATCGATGTCGAACGTGACCTCGACCTGCGGGACACCGCGGGGCGCGGGCGGAATGCCGTCGAGGATGAAGCGACCGAGGCTCTTGTTCGCCGAGGCGAGGGACCGCTCGCCCTGGAGGACATGGACCTCGACCTGCGTCTGCATGTCGGCGGCCGTCGAGAACACCTTGGATTTGCGCGTGGGAATCGTGGTGTTGCGGTCGATGAGCTTCGTGAACACGCCGCCGAGGGTCTCGATGCCGAGGCTGAGGGGCGTGACGTCGAGGAGGAGAAGGTCCGTGACCTCGCCCGTGAGCACGCCGGCCTGGATGGCGGCGCCGAGGGCGACCGCCTCATCCGGGTTCACGCTCTTGTTCGGGTCCTTCCCGGTGATGCTCTTGACGAGTTCCTGGACCGCGGGGATCCGGGTGGATCCACCGACGAGGATGACTTCGTCCACGCCGTTCGCGTCGAGACCCGCATCCTTCAACGCCTGGACCGTGGGTCCACGGCAGCGTTCGATGAGGTCGCGGGCGAGGTCCTCGAACTTGGCGCGCGTGATCTCCATGTCCACGTGCTTCGGGCCGTCCTGTCCGACGGTGATGTACGGGAGCGAGACCTGCGTCTTGAGCTTCCCGGAGAGTTCCTTC
>JBFILE010000130.1:0-9781 GCA_041599855.1 Thermoplasmatota archaeon | reverse complement strand
GAGATTTGGAAGGAGCACAACGGTCCCATCGGTATCCGCGGCTACTTCGTGTATGTGGCCGGGAATTGCGCCGGTGTGGACGTCGAGTTCGGCGTCTGATTGCACCGTTCAGAAAACCATGCGCACCGGTGCCCCCTCGCGGGACACCGGTGCGCTGGCCGGAAAGTTGGAGGACTTCAGGAGTCGTTGCGGTCCTCGATCACCCTTTTGTCAGGAACCGCGCCAGCCGTTCCCGGAACTCGGGGGTGGCCCCACTTTTTCCATTCAGGTTCCGTTCCTCGGCCAACTGCATGCTGAGCGGGTTGTCGAACGTCATCTGGAGGAGGCTCTTCGTCCCCTCAAGACTCGCCCGGGGTCCGTCGGCCCATTCGCGGGCGCGCCGGTGGACGGATTCCATGAGGTGGTCGGGCTCGACCAGCTCGAA
The DNA here is from genome assembly GCA_041599855.1 of Thermoplasmatota archaeon. GTDB lineage: Archaea > Thermoplasmatota > SW-10-69-26 > JACQPN01 > JAJPHT01 > JBFILE01. The sequence goes on along the minus strand of JBFILE010000130.1, from coordinate 9,357 downwards.
GGCCAGACCGAGGCGCACCATCTCATCGGCGTCGAGCCGACGATCGTTGAACAGGATCTCCTGCGCCCGTGCGATTCCGACGAGGCGCGGGAGGAAGTGGGTGATGCCACCATCGGGAGACACGCCGAGGGTCAGGTACGCGGGTTTCATCGTGGTCGCCGGGGTCGCGAACCGGATATCGCCGGCGAGGAAGATGCCGCACCCGCCGCCCGCGATGGCGCCGTTCGCGGCCGTGACCACCAGCTTCTCGGTCGTCCTCAGACGTCGGACCAAGGCGTGGTGGTGCTCCGTCATCGCCCGGAAATGGGCTTTGCCATCCTCGACATCGACCATGGCCTTGACATCCCCACCCGCACAGAATGCCCGTCCTTCCGCGGTGATGCATAGGACGCGGAGGTCGGGTTCGTCGAGGAGCGCGTCAATGGCGTCGCGCCACTCGCGGATGGTCGCCACGTCGAAGGCGTTCAGGCGCTCATCGCGGGTGAACGTGAACGTCGCAACCGTGCCGTCCCGGTCGATCCGGTAGGTGGCCATGGTGGCGGGAGCCTGTGGACGTTCATGAACGCTTGGAATGAGGGTCGAACGACGTGGTGGTGGTGGTGGCGGCGGTGGGGCGCGCTTGAGGATGGTTCGGGGTGACAGGCCAGCGGGGGCAAGGCCCGTGCGGCAGCAGCGCGGGGTGACGGGCCGAACCTTGCGGGTGACTGCCGCGACAGTGGCGGCTGGGCCCGTCGGGTGGAGCCATCCGGGGTGCCACAATCCTGCGAGGCGCCCCGGGACGCCCTCAGTAGAAGACCGCGAAATCGTATTGCACGCCGCCGTTGGCCGCAAGCGTCAATTCCCAGTTTCCTTCCATGGGGTCCGTGACCGTGTACCACGTCGCGGGCCCGTAGTTGGTGCCTCCGGTGACGTCGTCCCGCTTCTCTTCCAGGAGGAGAGGATTGGCGAGCGAGAACGTGGCGGTTCCACCCACCTGGTAGGATGCTGTGATCTTGAGCGTCGCGGTCCCCGACGGAATCGGGATGGTGTGGGTCTGGCGATCGGTGCCGCCGACCTGCTTGGCGTATCGGGCACGTTCCTTCGGGCCGTCATCCTGCGGCGGATCGGGGTCTTCCGGGGGAGTGGCCTTGGTCGTTTCGTTGGTCGCCGGATCGTTCTTGGCGCCTTCCTGCGGCGGGGCCACACATCCCGCAATTGCGACGAATGCGGCGAGGAGGAGCGCGAGGATCGGACGGAAACCGGAGAGCATCATCGACAGCCGAGTTGCCGCGCCCGCGATAAGCGTATTGGATGGGGAATCGTGGAGTGCAAAAAAAAAAGCTGCACCGCAATCGAGGGCCTCAAGTACGCCGTCAAGGTCGGGGCGGATGGCAGCAACGGGCCGGTGACGATCGTTGACCGGCCCGGGCAGGTGTCGCCGCCGATGAGCGGTCCATCCCGTCGCGCTTAAGCGCGAAGCGCCCATCTCCCGCTCGATGACGCGCCGGAACCGGCTCGCAGATGCGAAATCCCCGTACCTCCGGGAAGCGGCCGACCAACCCGTGGATTGGCATCCGTGGAGCGAGGAGGCATTTGCCAAGGCGAAGCGGGAGAACAAACCCGTGCTCCTCGACATCGGGGCCCAATGGTGCCACTGGTGCCACGTCATCGACCAGGAATCCTACGCAGACCCCGCGCTCGCTGAACTCATCAACGAGCATTACGTCGCGATCAAGGTGGACCGCGACGAGCGGCCTGATGTGGACGCCCGCTACCAGCGCATGGTGCAGGCCATGACGGGACAGGGCGGCTGGCCGCTGACCGCGTTCCTCACGCCCGACGGCGGCGCCTTCTTCGGCGGCACGTATTTTCCTCCGCAGGATTACCAGAACCGCCCCGGATTCCGCACCGTTCTTTCCCATGTTGCAAATTTCTGGCGGGATCGCCAAGGTGAAGCCGTCGGCCATGCCGAGAAGCTCCGGGCTGCGTTGAAGGAACGGACGCGCGCACAGGATGTCGGTGGCAGCGACGCGTTTGCCCAGACCACGCTCCGCCACATCGAGCAGTCGTTTGATCCGGAGAACGGTGGGTTCGGAACGAAGCCGAAATTCCCCCAGTCCGGCGCAATTGAACTTGCTCTCCGGCACCTCGATGCGGCACCGCGGGACGTTCTCCGGACCGTTGTCACCACGACCCTCCGGAAAATGGGCGACGGCGGCATGTATGATCAACTCGAAGGCGGATTCCACCGATACAGCGTAGACGAGATCTGGCGGGTTCCCCATTTCGAGAAACTCCTGTACGACAATGCGGAACTCCTCCGCAACTACGCCCACGCCCAACAGGTGCTCGGTGGGGACGCTCCATGGATCACGGTGAAGACTCGTCACCTGTCGGATTTCGTCCTGCGCGTCCTGTCCGATCCCGGGGAGCCCGGCTTCTTCGCGAGCCAGGATGCGGACGTGGAACCGGAAACGCCGGGAGTCAAGACCCAGCGCGAGATCGATGACGGCGATTACTTCACATGGACACTGGACGAGATGCGCGAGGCTCTCGACGGCGATGAACGCCTCGTGGAAGTCGCGGTCCACCACTTCGGGGTCCGCGAGCGCGGCGACATGCATCATGACCCGAAACGGAACGTGCTCCACATCGCCCGTCCGGCACGAGACATCGCCGAATCCCTCGGACGCACGGCGGATGACGTGGACGCGGCCATCATCGAAGCGCGCGACCGCCTCCTTGCTGCACGCCTGCGCCGGACGGTTCCCCTCATCGACCGGAACCTGTACGCGAACTGGAACGGCATGATGGCGAGCGCCATGCTGGAGACGTCAGCGGCGCTCGCGGACGATGCGCTCACGGAACGCGCCGTGGCTGCCCTCGCGCGGTTCGCAACGGATGCATGGGACGATGAACGCGGATTCGCGCACCTGATTTCCGAGGGTTCCCGCGGCCCCGGCGTCGGCGAGCACCACGGCTTCCTCGACGATCAGGCGCAGATGGCGTGGGCCATGCTCGATGCCTGGTCCATGACGGGCGACCCCGTATGGCGGGACCGGGTGAAGGCCACCCTCGACCTCGTGCTCAAGCACTATGTCGGGGCTGACGGCGCCGTCCACGATGTGGCTCCCGCACTCCACGAGGGCGGCGTCCAACTCCTCGTAGACGACCGGGATGTGCCCGTCTGGGACAGTCCGACGCCGGGCGCCGCAGCCGTGCTGATCCGCGCGTTGAACCGGTACGGAATCGCAACGGCGGACCCCTCGTACACGGATGCCGCGAAACGCCTTCTCGAGGCGTGTATCCTACACGCGCGTCCCGGCATTTTCGCGGCAACCCTTGCCCTTGCGGCGGAGGAGGTGGCGAATCCACCACCCCACGTGGTCGTGGTCGGATCCATGGATGATGCACGCACCCAGGTGCTGCTCGCGGCCGCGCGGCAGAAGTTCGGGCCTGCGAAGGTGGTGGAACACGTGGAACCCGATGCGTCCAAGGATCGGCTACCCGATGCCGTCCGCGGCATGATGGAGAGCCGCTCCGCGGGATCCGATCCGGCGGCATTCGTGTGCTTCGGGTCGCGGTGCCTCGCGCCGGTGTCGGAGCCGGAGGATATCTCGTTCCGGGCATGAGGCGGCGGTGCCTGCATCATTCCACGCCCTGCGGCGGCCGGGCTGCGGTGGCCGGTGATTCACGACCGTTGGTGTTCTCCGGCGCAGGACGCAACCAGTGACGCTTGTCCCCGAGACGGCAGGGTCTGGTCACTCCGATTCTGGATTGGCGGCATGGGAGCAGCGTTCTCCCAGCGTGAAATCCCGTTCGGACGAATCGAGGCACGTGTCCGTGTTGAAGCCTCGGACATGGACTTGGGCCATGCCGGCGAGGTCGTAATCGCGCGGGATGCCGGTCCGGAGATATTGCTCGTGGACCCAGTCAACGATGCAGGGGACAACGTGGTCCGAGATCTGACTGGCGCAATCAGCGATTGATTCGACACGCGGGATTTTCAGCGTCGGCTCCACGCAGATCGAGCCGCGGCCGTTCGCCACACTGACGCACCAGACGGATTCTGACGGCAGCGGGATTGCGGGTTGCGTTTCGGTGACTTCGACGTGCACCTCGTCGGCCGCGGCCACGGTCGAAGCCGCGGGCAGCATGAGCATGGCCAACATCAGGATCCTCGCGAAGAAGAACGGACCGCCCTTGAGGTTCCGGTGGACGGCAACCCCGGTCGCCGCACTGGATCCGCGGCGGGCGCGGTCGGATCCCCTGCACGACGTGGACGGATGCCTGGATGCGGTCCCACGGAGCCTCATGGACCTCCAGACGCCCTCTGGGTTTCTTATACCTTCGGCGCCAGCATCCGTTCACGAAAAATTCTGCTCCGCAAACATTTTCGTATGTAGCCCGGCCTCTTGAGGGGCGGAGGCGACCGAAGCGTGAGCAGGAATCCCCCCGGAGCCGCCCGTGTCACCGGATCGTTCCTGGCAGTCCTCGGATTCCTGATCCTGGCAACGACTTCCGCGGCCGCCGCCGAGGAGGTCGGCTCGTTCTCCATCGAATCGTCGGACCCGATGCAGGTTGCCGGCGATGCCACGGTTGTCATGCCCGACGGGGCAATCTCATCGAAAGCCACCCTGTTCGACGGCAGCCAGGTGATCCTGAACGCCACCGGGCGCCTGATCGTGAACGAACGGTACGTCATGATCACCGGCTATGACGGGACGGAAACCCGCGGCAACGCGGAGGACCCGGTGCGTCACACGTTTGATGTCGTTTCCACCAACCTCACCTTCGTGACGGATCGCGAATTGTGGGAATGCAACCTGGTCGCGGAACCGGGCGGCGTGGTCCGACTCGCGGGCCGGGTCGGTGATGCGGGGGTGATCGAATGGTTCTCGACACAGGAGCATGTGGTTCTCGTCAACCAATCCTCCACGTCCCGTGAATCCGTCCCGATGACGTTCCAGCGCGGATGGCCCATGGTGGGTCGCGATGCGTTTCCGCGCATGCAGGACCCCACCTTGGACGTGGTCGGTCCGATCCGCTTCGCCTCCGGCAATGCCGGGAATCTCACATTCACCGACGAAAGCGGGGAACTGCGGACCTTCCGCATCGGGCATTGGCTCGCGGAACCTCCGGCGGGGCAGCCCCCGTTGCCGGTCACGCGCTACGAACGTCTCGTTCGGGTCTATTTCGAGGGGACGGTTGCCGGAGCGGCGATCAGCATTCCTGGAAACTGGTCCGCGTCGGCGCCCGCGCCCACATGGGAGATCACCGGGTCCGTCGCTTGGCGGAATGCATCGGGCTTCGTCGACTCTGGCGCGGAACGTGCAGCACTCCACAACCAGGATCTCGCGGTGGAAGGGTGGACGGCGCTTCGCGCCCACCCGTCCGACAGTGTCACCCTCACGGGCCCCGCCATCTTTGCCGGCACCGGCCAATGGACCTCCGTGACCGTCTCCGGCACCCCCATCACGGTGAGCCCCGGGCTCTCCCCCGCAGCCACAGCCGCCGTGGCCGTCACGTCCGGCGCGGCCGTTCTAGCCCTCGTCCTCGGTTTCGGCACCAAGATTGCGGCCGCGTTGTACACGCGCCTCAACCCCCGGGCCGTCCTGAACCACCCGACCCGGCAACGCATTGTGGAGCTTGTCATGGACGCCCCCGGACTCCACAAGCGTGACCTCTTCCGTCGAACAGGAGGCGCGTGGGGCTCCTTCAACTTCCATTTCGGAGTCCTTGAAGGATCCGGGTATCTCCGCACCGAGCGCCACGGCAACTACCTCGTGGTGTTTCCGGTCACGAAGGGGCGCGAGGATGTGCCGATCCCCGTGATCCCGAATGCGGTGGCGCGCGCCATCTATGAAGCACTACCCGCAGACGGGTCCGTTCTCTCCTTCGTGGAGGTCGCGGAATCGACAGGCGTTTCCAGGCAGCTCCTGAACTACCACCTCCGGGCGCTCACACGCCAGGGATTCGTGGAGGACGTGGGCGGTCGCGGCGACCGACGGGTGTCGCGTGCCGCTGCGCTGGCGGCGTCCGCGGCCCAAGAATGATGGATACGCGGCGATGCCGGGTCGGCACCGGTCCGCGGGATTTTCCGGGCTGACCGGGTGATGCCGTCGATGGAGGGCCCGGTTCGATCGCAGTCAGGGTCGTTCGTTTGCCCCGGCGCTAGGAGTCACCGCGGCGCGATGCGGCCGAAACTTCCCAGCGTGATGCTGGCTGGCACGTCCTCAAGCTGTTCGGGTCCGCGGGTGTCGTCCCGCCACGTCACCCCCCCGTTGGCCCGGCCGCGGACCGCGAGGTCCACGCCCCAGCAGGTCCGCGCCTCATTGCCCCAGATGGGCCGCCCTTCGCCCCCGTACGGGACCTGCGACACCGGTGCGTCTCTGGCCGCGGTGAATCGCATCGTGGCGCAACTCACGGGGCCGGTTGCAGCGTGCAATTCCCCCTCGACCGTGCGTCCGTCATCCCGTTCGCGGATCACGAGATCCTTTCCGTCGACGCGGAAGGTCGCGCACGCCGGGTAGCGTTCCTGCATGAACAACGCGCCCGCATCGCTCGACACGTAGACGGTGGCCGGATCCGACGTGGAGGCGCCAAGGAGGATGAACACGTCGAAGACGCCGTGGGTCGGGCTCCGGATGCGGCACCATTCGTAGCGCCCTTCCACGTGGGCGAACGGCGCGAAGAACTCGTACACGGTACCGGGGGTGTCGGTCGGTTTCAGGAACGTCATGGAATCACTGGTCCTCCGCGGCTTCGCGGGTGTCGGCCTGCAGATCGTGCCGGACGGCGTGTCCGTCGACCATGTCCCACACGCGGTCGCCGAGCCGGGCGGCCTCCTCGCGGTCATGGGTGACCCAGAGGGCGCTCACGCCCTGCTCCGCAAGAAGCTCCTTCACGCGCATGCCGAGCGAATCGCGGAGGTCGCGGTCGAGGGCGCTCATCGGCTCGTCAAGGAGCACGACGCGCGGCTTCGCGGCGAGGGTGCGCGCGAGGGCCACCCGTTGCCGCTGTCCGCCGGACACGGCGTCCACAGGTGCCTCGTCCCGGTCGGCGAGGCCGACAAGGCTCAGCCACGTGCGTGCCTCCGCCCTCCGCTCGGCCCGCGCCACGCCCCGGTACCTGAGGCCGAATGCCACATTCCGCCACACGTTCAGGTGCGGGAAGAGGGCGGGCTCCTGGAACAGCATGCCGACGCGTCGTCGATGGGGCGGCAGGGCATCGAGGGATTCATCGTTCCAGTGGACGGTCCCGGTGTAGCCGGGAAGCAGCCCCGCAACCGCCCGCAGGAGCGTGCTCTTGCCGCACCCGCTCGGACCCAGCAGGAAGCCGCTTTCACCGGCGGGCACGCTGAGGGTGGCGCCCGTCAAGGTGGGTGGGAACCCGGGATACGTGTAATGCAGGTCGCGCACGTGCAGCGTCATGGTCACACCTCGCTCCCGGGCACGCGAAACCATTCCACGGCAATGTAGGCGAATGCGGCGAGTACCATGAGGGCCCCGGCCAGTGCGACACTCTGGGCGCGTGCGAGGGGGTCGAAGGCGCCGAATCCCCCATGCCGCGCAATCCACACGCTGAGCGCAGTGTTGTCCTGGGTCATGAGGATGAGGCTCGCTCCGAAGTCGCCGAGACTCATGGCGACCGCCAATCCAGCCGCGACCACGATGGCGCCTCGCAGGAGCGGGAGATGGATGCGCCACGTGATGGCCAACGGGGACGCACCGAGGAGCGCTGCAGATTCATCGAGCCGTTCATCGTGCTGATCCAGCACGGGAAGCAGGGCCCGCGCTGTGAACGGGAATGCGACGAGGGTGTGGGCAAGCACGATGACGACGGCAGACCCGCGAAGGTCCAGGAATGAATAGGCGCCGAATGCGACGAGGTACCCGAAGCCGATGAGGAGACTGGACGTGCCGAGGGGGAGCGCAGCGAGGATCTCGATCACGCGGCGGCCGCGGCCCAGCCGACGGACCCCGTAGGCGAGAAGCGTCGTCAAGGCCAAGGCGCCGAGGGTGCTCCAGAGCGCATACTGGAGGCTGTTCGAGATGGCGTGCCACAGGTTGAATCCTGCGAGGTGGGCGGGGTGGGTTGGATCGAGTATGGCGCGCCACGGTTCCAGCGTCCACTGATCGCGGACCCGGAACCCGCCCGCGAGGACGGACACCGCAGGGAGGGCGCCAAGGGCGACAAGGATGCCTCCCGCGACGTGGCGCCTGCGGGATGCGGGAGGCGCGTTCGCGGCCGGCTCCCGGGGGATGCCGCTTTCGCGACGGCGCAGCGCGAAATAACCGGCGAGCAGCAGCACGTTGATGCCCAACTGCAGGATGCCGAGGGTCGCAGCCCGATCCATGCGGGGGAATGCGCCCCCCATGTTCTCGTAGAGGAGCGTTTCCAGCGTGGCGACTTCCCCTGCGCCCATGTACAGTATGACGCCGAAGCTCGTGAACGCGAACAGGAACACGAGAAGCGCAATGGCAAGGAGGCTTGGGAAGAGGAGCGGGAGGGTGACGCGCGTGAATGCGGCCAAGGGGGTTGCCCCAAGGGTCCGCGCCGCCGCCTCAAGGGCATGCGGGCGTCGTTCGAGGGTGGCGTGGATGAGTCGCGCCGCGAAGCCGTAGTTGTAGTAGGCATGGGCGATCACGACTGCGCCGAGGGGCCCGACCGCGCGGAGCACGTTGAAGCCTGTTGCCTCATGCATGAGGCCGTTGGCGCCGAACACGCCCTGGATGCCGAACACGACGATGAACACCGGGAGGACGAACGGCGCGGCATGGATGGCGAGATGGGCGCGCCCGAAGCGCACATGCCGGGAATGGTACATCCACGCAAGGGGAATCGCAAGCGCGAGGGTCAGGAGGACGCTGAGTGCCGCCTGCTTGAACGCGATGCCGAGGCGATTCCGCACATACGGATGGGTCGTTGCCCACGTCCACGCATCCGGCGATTCGAACGCCAGTTGGAGGGTGCGGGACAACGGGTACGCGAAGAACAGGGTCAGGAGTGCGGCGGGGACGATGAGGAGAGCGATCCCGCGCCCCGGCCGCCATCGTTTCCCTTCCGCAGTGACGAGGCCGCGCGGCGGCTCCGCCTCAACTCCTGTGGCGCTCGTAGAGATCGACCCATTCCGTGATCCAGCGTTCCACGTTCGAACCGAGTTGCGCGTACGTGTAACCCGCGTCCTCGAAGGAGCCTGGCGCCGGGTCCTTGCCGCCGTACACGCCGCTCACGTCCACGCCGTCCACCACGGGGTAGATGGCGTTGTACTCCGCCGCGAGTCCCTGGAATGCATCCGTGAGGGTGAACTCGATCCACGCCTGCGCCGCGGCGAGGTTCTTCGTGCCCTTCGCGATGCCCATGGTCTGGATCTGG
>JBFILE010000129.1:0-9791 GCA_041599855.1 Thermoplasmatota archaeon | reverse complement strand
CCTGATCGAGAACCGACCTGGTAGTCTCTCGGAAATCCTGACCATCCTCGCGGAGAACACCATCAACGTGGAAGCCGTCATGATCGAGGGCTCCGTGGATTTCGGCATGCTCCGCCTCCACGTCACGAACGCGAAAGCCGCAGAGAAGGTCCTCACGGAGGAAGGCTTCCAGGTCACGGTTTCCGAAGTCGTGAACGTGTACATCCCCAACGAGCCCGGCACCCTCGCGCGCATTGCGTACGAACTCGCGGTCGCCGGCATCAACATCGAGTGCCTGTTCGGCACGACCCACGGGGAAAAGGAGGCCCAGATGGTCCTCAAGGTCTCCGACGTGGACCGCGCCCGGGAAATCATCGGCACGCCGGCCCGCATCGAGTGAAACCGGTTGCCGGTTCTTCAGGGTCGATTCCCGCCATCGCGCGGGGGTCGCCCGTTTCTTCCTGTCTGAGCCGCAGGCATGCCTGATTCCGCGTGGACGGGGAGCGCATGGTGCGGCTCATGCGTGTGGCCCACGATCCCTATGCCACATCGGCGAGGGTGAGTGCCTTCTGGAACACGCCGCCGAGGGCCCGGTCCCGCACCTTCGTCCGGGGAACCCATTCGCCGTCGGCCGGTTGCGATGCCGGAGCTTGCGCGGCAATGACCCGCATGTCCCATTTTTCGTGGGAGTACGTGTGGGTGACGACCCCGACATCGTGGGCCCCCGCGAGGCTGATGCCCATGGCGCCGGCCAGGTCGGCCACATCACCCCGCACCCAGGGGAGGCCCCACATGCCGGCAAGGAGTCCGGCGTCCCTGCGGGAGAGCAGGATGCGGCCTTCGGCGTCCGTGACGATGGCGGCGGTGACCCGCACGGGTCGCGGCGGTTTCGCCCGCGTCTTCACGGGGCGCTCATGGACCCGCCCGCGGGCGCGTGCCAGACAATCCCCGGTCACCGGGCATTCCCCGCAGAGGGGCGCCAGCGGCGTGCACACGGTTCGGCCCAGGTCGAAGAGGGCTTCCGCGAAGGCGCGGCCGCCCTCGTCTGGAACAGCATCCCGGAGCGCCTCCTCGATCCGCCTTGCGGTTGCGGCTTTCGCGACGTCCCACGGCACATCCAGGACCCGCGCGGCGACGCGCATCACGTTCCCGTCCACGGGCACGTCGCGCGAGTCGAATGCGATGGCGGCGATCGCGGCACTCATGTAGGGGCCGATCCCGGGCACGCCTTGCAGCCGAGCCCGATCCTGCGGAATGCCCCCGTCCGCGGTCACGGCTTTCGCGCCAGCGTGGAGGAGCCGCGCCCGCCGGTAGTACCCGAGACCCTCCCAGGCCTTCATCACGGCATCCTCCGGCGCGGCAGCCAACGCCTCCACCGTCGGGAACTGGCGGATGAATCGCTCGTAGTAGGGGGCCGCGGTCGCGGCGCGGGTCTGCTGGAGCATGGCTTCGGCGACCCACACGCGGTACGGGTCGCGCGTCGTGTCGCGCCATGGCAGCTCGCGGTGCCGCCCGTCCCCCCAGGCGGTCACGCGCGCGCCGAATCCTGCAAGGTCCACGGCGATCCGGGTCACGGCCGCCATGCCTCCCGCGTCCGCGCCACCGCGACCGCGAGACCGCCGAGGATGGCGGCGGTGACCACGAGTGCCGCAAGCGGGAGCCACGCATCGCCCGCGTCCGCGGCGCGCAGCATGCCGGCGCGGAGGGCGTCCACGGCATGGGTCATGGGAAGGGTGAGGCTGACGGCGCGCGCGATCCCGGGCAGGTGGCTCGTGGGGAAGAACAGGCCGGCGAGGAACATCATGGGGAAGAGCGCGAGGACGGCAAGGAGCGCCGCGCTCGACGTCCCGGGTGCCGTGCTTGCGGCAAGGCTTCCGAGTCCTACCGCGGCGATGCCGGCCGCGATGATCGCGATGAACGTCAGCGACCAGTCGGTGACGGTCACGTCCCAGACGCCGACGCCGATGGCAAGGAGGATGCCTGCCTGGAGGGTGACGATGAGGAGTGCGAGGAGACCCTTCGACAATGCAACCGTGGCGAGGCTCACGGGGCTTGCCCGCAGCCGCGTGAGCGCGCGACTCTCGAGTTCCTGTGTCCAGAGGACGGCGGTTGCGAGGGTTCCGCCCCAGAAGACGCTGAGCACGATGGCGCCCGGCAGGATCACGTCGAGGATGCCGAGGGGTTCGGCCACGATGCCGCGTGTCTGGAGGGTCACCGGGAGGGCTGCGCCGACGAGGATGTCCGCGCTCTGGCCGAGGACGCCGCGGACCGTGATCAGGAACGTGATGGCATCGCGGAGGTCGGCGGCGGCCTGCGGATCCTTCACCTCGCCGGAATCCCGGATCTCCGAGAGGACCTCGATCGTGCGGTTCAATCCGAGGAGGCGCAGGTTGCCGATGTCGCGGCCTTCGATGGCATCCCGGATGCTGTCCTCCACGAGGGCGATCTTGTAGTCGACCACGTCATCGAGGAGGCTCCGGAGGGCGCCTGCGACCGCATTCCGCGACACGCTTGCGCGGACCGGGTCGCTCTCATCCACGACGATCGTCAGGTTCGTGCGCAATGCCGTGCCGCGGAAGGCGTTCGTGAATCCGGGCGGGATGATGACGAGGGCGTCCACTTCCCCCTGTTGGACGAGGTCCATCCCGGCCTCCGTCGACACGTCCCGCACGTCCGCGAACTCGCGCGCCGCGTCCACCATCCTTGCGCCGGAGAGTTCCCGGTCCCCGACCTTCACCGGCAATGCGCCGGCATCGTTGTTCGCGATCGCCACGGAGAGCGAGATCGGCGTATCCGCGAACGCAGCGCCAAGGACGCCCACGAGGAGCAGCGGGTACAGGATGAGGGCCGCAAGGATCACGCGGTTCCTGGAGAGGACGCGCGCGTCCTTCGCAATGAGCGTCAGGAGGTTCACGGGTTTTCCTCCAGCTTGAAGCGGCGCTCAAGGTCGCGGAGGCCTTCGCCCTTCGGAAGGACCGCGGCCAAGCGGCCGCTTTCGAGGATTCCGACGCGATCACAGAGCGCGCGTGCCTCCTCCATGTAGTGGGTCGAGACGATGAGTGTGCGCCCTTCGGCGCGAAGGGTCCGGACAAGGTCCCACACGCGGCCGCGCGCTGCAGGGTCAAGACCCGTGGAGGGTTCATCGAGGAGGACGACCGCGGGCGAGTGGACGATGGCGGCCCCGATGTTCAGCCGCTGCTTCAATCCACCCGAGAGGTCGCCGGCGGGGTCGTCCGCGCGGGAGGTGAGGCCCACTTCCTTCAGCACGTGATCCACGCGCGCGTCCACTTCGCTCCGCGGGACGCCGTACAGGCGCGCGAAGACGCGCAGGTTCTCGCGGGGGCTGAGTGCCGGGTAGAGGGCGAGGTGTTGCGGCACGATGCCGACCTTGTGTTTGAGGGCGCGCGGGTCGCGTACGCTGATGCCGTCCACGCGGGCGTCGCCGCCGCTTGGTCGCAGGAGTCCGGAAAGGATGGACAGGAGGGTGGTTTTTCCGGCGCCGTTTGCACCGAGGAGTCCGAAGACCTCGCCCTTGGGGACGGTGAGGGTCACGCCGTCGAGGGCGCGCTTGGACCCGTACCGGCGGGAGAGGTCGTCAAGAGCGATCATCCGGAACCGGCTTCCACCGGGAGGGCGCGTGATAAGGCTTTTCTTCCGGATGTGGGGGCTGTGGTCGGGTCAGGACGTTGGGTTGATCGCGCGCGCGGGCCGCGAGGGGTGGGTGAGACAGTTGGGGCCCCCACCAGCCCACCCCCAACCTCGCCGCGCTTCGCGCAGCTCGGTAGCACCCCACCCCGCCACCCGCACCTCCTCCCCCCGGAGGCGACACCTCGGCGGACGATTGCCCTTGAGTTTGCACGATTTCCTGCCCTTGGCTCCGCCTCCCCCGGAGGCGACTCCATCCGGCAGACTGTAGCGGCGGTTGGGGAGGGATCTCGCCATGCGTTGTCCATCAGCGGACCCTGCCGGATGGGAATCCGCTTCGTTCTATCACATGGGCCCGCCGCACGCGCACCTCGCGAACGGCGCGTGCCGCCATGTGCTTGCGACGGAAATGCGTGTGCCACTCGCGCTTGCTGCGGGCCCCGATCAATCCCGGAGCGCCCGCGCGACCGGGGCCTTTCCATGGGGCCGGAACGCCACGAGGATCGCAACGACACTCACCGAGGTGGCCATGAAAAGGAGGGTGAGCGCGACCCACGGACTCGGCGCCAACGTCACCTGCAAGGTCTCAAGGGCCGGGATGTGCCACGGCACGAGATTCACGAGGACGATGCCGGCGAATCCCGCGAGGAGGCCGCCCGTGCCGGCTGCCGCGCCCACGCCGGCACCCGTGCCCAGGTACGCGAGGTGGATGGCGCGCGTCGGCACGCCGATGGCCCGCAGGGCGCCGATGACGCGGCGGTCCTCGTGGATGATGGTGCCTGTCGCATGGGCCGTCCATGCGATCGTGGCGCCGAAGACGATGGTGCCCGCCACCGCGAGGACGAGGCCCACCGCATTCACCACGGGGGCCAATTCCTGGGCCACGAACGCGCGCCCCGTGGTGGCATTCAGGCCGCGCTCCCGGGCCCACGCGGCCGCGCGATCGGGCGCGTCAACCTTGGCGACCACGGCCGTCGCGCTCGCACTCCGCGTGTCATCGCCCACGAGATGCCGCGGCGCCTCGATGGGGGTGAAGATGGTGCGGGAATCCATCATCTTGAACCCGGTCTCGAACACGCCCACCGGCACGAATCGGGCCTTGATCGGTGACCCCGACGAGAGCTCGCGACCCGCGGTCGCGTTGATCACGTGCGCATCCGTGATGGGGCCCACGCCATCCCACAGGATGACGGGGAGATTCCGCGTGAATTCCCGGGACACCACGATCGGGTAGTAGGTGACGAAGTCGCGCACAACCGGCGACATCACGAACCGTCCCTCCACAAGCCGATCGTCCACGCCCATGGCGGCAGCATCGAGGGCGGGGTCCACGCCAACGAGGAAGACGGCCTGCCATCGCTCGATGTCGCCGCCCTGCTCGACCAGGGCCTGCAACTCGTACCGGGGTGACACGCGGACGCCCTTGTCGCGGAACGTCCAGGCAAAGCTCTCCACGAGGTCCCGGGAGTCGGCCATCGGCGTGCCTTCACCGAGGTCGTTGTCGCCCATGCTCATGCGCACGTCACCGGTGAGGACGGCCTCCATCTCCCGTCCGAGGGACCCGGTGACGCCGCCGAGGAGGGCGAGGACGAGGAAGGTGGCGGCGGTCGCGGCCGCAATGACAACGAACAGGCGCCGGTACCGGGCGGGGCGGCCCCGGAGCTCGGCGCGGGCGAGGCTCGCGGCGACTCGGTACGGGGCACGCATGGCGGGGCGAGCGCGGCAACGGCTCTTTAGCGTTGACGTTTCGCGCGCGGCGGCGCGGCGCGCGATTCGGCCCTGTTGCGGGGCCGGCGCAATGGGGTGGGTGCCCCGCGCCGCCCGAATCCGCCTCTCGCCGCCCGAATCCGCCTCTCGCCGCCCGAATCCGCCTCTCGCCGCCCGAATCCGCCTCGCGCTTTTCGCCTCTCGCATCCCGCCTTCCGGTATCCCCCCTTCGCCAAGACCTCCGACCCGGAATGGAGGTTCAATTGCGGGGGGATGTGCGCATTGCGGCGGGATGTGCGCATGTCCACCCATCGAGCCCAAACGACCGTTGATGGGTAGCCGTACCCGCCGATCCTGACCACCGCCCTGTTTACGACATCATTATATGTGGCGCCTTGTCGTCCCCTTTTGATTCTCCATGTTCGGGAAATCGTATGCCGCGAACAAGAAAGGCGTTCTCGCCGTCGCCATCCTCCTTGCGACCGTGGGCCTCGCCGGTTGCCTCAGCAACCCGTCCACGACCGCATCCCCGCTGGTGGCGATCGCCCGCGTCGTCACGATCGAATTCGATCAGGACGACATGGAACGCTCCGACGCGAAGCTCGAGGATTTCGTCAAATCCACCTACGAACTCCGCGTCACCGGCATCTCCTACGACGCGACCCTCCTCACGGTCACCTACACGGATGCCAAGGGCACCCTCGTGTCCAAGACCCTGAAGGAGATCACGAACCAGGCTGAGCTCGCCCCCGGAACCCCCGGCCTCATCCCGGGCGTGGACTTCTCGAGCGGCGTTGCCGTCAAGCTCGGCGACGAGACCATCGCAAGCCGCGGCGGCATCCCCCTCCAATCCTGGAACATCGACGGCATGCCCCTCGGGTTCCGCATGGCTCCCGGCAGCAACCTCCAGTACGACGTGGCCACCCGCGGCTTCGGCGAATTCGGCATTTCCGACTACTCCTTCGAAATGGACCCGGAGGCGCCCCCGGTCGTCATCGACCGCGCCCTCGAACGCTTCGACCTGCGCCAGACGGGCACGGTCGGCCTCAAGGTCGGCTCCGCCCTCGAAACCGTCACCTCCACCGACGGGTCCCGGACATGGCAGGCGTACCCGATCGACTTCACCTTCGAGGGCGGCATGACCGTGGACGAGTTCCTCGTGGAAGCCGTCGGCAAGATGGATGACGAAGCCTTCGACGTGGGCGCGGACCTCACGAAAGGGAGCGTCTCCGGCAAGGTCGAAGGCGTCCTCCATGTGGAGGATACCCTTCGCCTCGTGAAATCCAAGGTCACCGGCGGCATGGGCCACGCAGACGCGCACCTCGTCGCGTGGTACGAAGGCATCCCCGCCGATTTCGCGGAATCCATGCCGTGCCCGACCGCGACGCGCGCCAGCCCGTGCGCCATCGAGGAATTCAACAGCGAATTCCCGGTCCAGGAAGCCATGGAATCCGGCGAAGAGGAGGACCTCGTCTCCGAAGACGGGCCCGACATGCTTGACGAGGCCCTGCGCACCGTGAAACGCATCCTCCAGGCGGACATGATGAAGGGCGACGCCTTCCGCGTCCACATCTCCATGGATGCGAGCGGTCAGCCCGGCGCGCCCGAACAGGCCCGCATGGATTACCGCTTCGAAGTCGAGGTCGGCGACGTGGAAACCGTCCAGACGAAGGCCGGGTCCATGCGCGCGTACAAGCTCACCGAGACCCAGAGCCTCACCGCGAACGTGGGCGCCTTCGAGGAGGAAGGATTCGTCTTCAACGGCATCCAACTCAACGAGGAACCCGTGCGGACCACCATCTGGCTCCACGAGACCTCGTTTGCCCCCGTGAAGGTCGAGTACGATTTCCCCTTCGACGTCTCGAAGGTAATCAACAAGGTCCTCGACGCCATCGGAAAGGAGACCTGGGAGAACCTCGGCCCGAACGCGGTGCGCCCCAGCGACATCCGCATCAACGTGGAAGGCGGCGGCACCATGGAAGTCGGCGCATACTCCGGCGACATCCACTTCCAGCCGTGGGCCGGACTTGTGTACGCGCACCTCCTCACGGGCGCCTCGGCCGCGTCCTTCGCGGCGCTGGGCACGGCAGTCCCCGGGTACAATGACGAGCCCGGCTACGCGGAAGAAGTGCCCAGGGAAGCATACTCGTCGGACCTCATTGTCGAGATGCTCGGCGCCGTCGAAGGCGACGACGCATCCA
Source organism: Thermoplasmatota archaeon (assembly GCA_041599855.1). Taxonomy (GTDB): domain Archaea; phylum Thermoplasmatota; class SW-10-69-26; order JACQPN01; family JAJPHT01; genus JBFILE01. Next base: position 2,259 of record JBFILE010000129.1, on the reverse strand, counting down.
CGGTTCCGCCGGATGGTGCGGCGAACCGCATCACGTGCAACGCGTGCGAAACGGTCACCATGTGGGTGCGCGTGCACTCGATGGAAGGCGCGGCAGCAGGCGCGAACGTGGCCGTGTTCGGCAGCACCTACGCGGAAGCCGTCGCAGACGAGATGGGCATGGCGCGCGTCGTCATCCCCATGACCCACTCCAGCCCGGATCATGATTCCCATGACGGCATGGAGGAAGCGGACCCGGGCAACTGGTTCGACATCAGCGTGTTCCACGAGGCGTACGGCCGCGGGTATCTGTCCCAGGCGCTGTACGTGGAAATGGCGTGAAGTACGGCAGGTCCGGGCCGCATGCCCGGACCCGACCATTCCGGGCCCTCCACAACACAGAGGGCCCGGGTTGTTTTTCTCATGTGGCTCGGCGCAGGGCTTGCCGCGAATCATCGGAAGGAAAGATGCCTGAGCCGTAGGCCTCGCGGGAGAAGGATGGCGGAAGCCGCCGCCCCGGCGGTCGGCACGAGCATCGCATCCGGATCCCCTGCAACGGGGTGAAGGGGCCGGTCACACACGGGCGAGAAGTTCTTCCACGCCGTCCATGACGGCGACGCCCTCGTACACGATGGCGTGGGTGACGCGCGTGAGCGGGAGTTCGAGGCGTTCCCCCTGCGCGAAGTTGAAGAACGCTTCCGTCGCGCGGACGCCCTCCGCCACCATGCCGTTCATGGCGCGCTCAATCTCGCCGCGGCCCATGCCGCGGGCGAACATGCGCCCATAGCGGCGGTTGCGCGAGTGCTGGCTCGTGCTCGTGGCCACGAGGTCACCGATTCCTGCAAGACCCTGCACCGTGCGGGCGTCGCCGCCCATGACCCGGGTGAGTTCCACCATCTCGTCCACGCCGAGGGTGACGAGGCACGCGAGGCAATTGTCGCCCCAACCGAGGCCGTCCGCCATGCCCGCCGCGAGGGCGACCACGTTCTTGTACGCCCCGCAGACCTCGGTGCCCACGAGGTCGCGCCGCGGGTACGCCTTGAAGCTGTTCGTTTCGAGGGCCTTCGTCACGCGCTCCGCGGTCGCGAGGTCCGGGTGGGCGACGACGGCGGCCGCGGGCTGCTGGCGCGCAATCTCCTCTGCATGGTTCGGGCCGCTGAGGGCGCCGACCGGCTTCCCGGTCTCCTCGCCGATGACTTGGCTCATGCGCTTGTGGGTGCCGCCTTCGAGGCCCTTCGTGCACGAGATGACGACAGCATCCTCCGCGAGGAACGGCGCATACTCCTTGGCCACGGCGCGCGTCGCGTGACTCGGCACCACGTGGAGGACGGTGTCCTCGCCATCGAGCGCTTCCTTCAGGGAGGACGTCACCGTGACGTGCTCCGGAATCGTGACCCCCGGCAGGTACTTCGGGTTCGCCCGCTCCGCCTGCATGTACTGGACGATGTTGGGGTTCCGCGCCCAGAGGCGCACGTCGTCCCGGTTCGCGGCCGCAAGGAGCGCGAGGGTCGTGCCCCAGCTTCCGGCGCCGATGACCGCGGTCATGATCCCTTGCCTCCGTCGTCCCCGTCGCCATCGGCCTTCCGGATGGCGGGATTGTTCGTGTACTCGGGCACGTACTCCTGCCGCGACAGGTCCTTGATCGCGGCCATGATGCGGTCGGTGATGTCGCGGACGACCTTCCGGTCGTTCTCCATGCCGCGGAACTCGTCGAACCGCATGGGCTTCCCCACGTTCATCTCGCACCGGTGTTTCAGGCTCGGCAGGTTTGCGCCCTTCGGCAGGATCCGGTCCGTGCCGATGATGCCGATGGGGATCACGGGCACATCGGCCATGAGGGCCAGGCGGGCGACGCCGGTGTGCCCCTTGTGCAGCTTCCCGTCCGTGGACCGGGTGCCTTCCGGATGGAGGCCGAGGTAGTTCCCTTCGCCAAGGATTTCGAGGGACTTGTCGAAAGCGGCGTTGTCGCCGGCCCCCCGCTGGAGCGGGATGACCCCCCACTTCTTGAAGAACCAGCGCTGAAGCGGTTTGTCGAAGTGTTCGGCCTTGCTCACGAAATAGACCATCCGCGGGGCGATGGCGGGAATGAAATAGGAGTCGAGGTACGAAAGATGGTTCGACGCGAGGATGGCGCCCCCGGTCTCGGGGAAATGGTGGACGCCGGCGGTCTTGAAGCGCCAGGTGGCCTTCAGGATCGGCGCGACCACGACCTTGCTCGCCTTGTAGAAACCCTCACCCATCGAACGGACCCGCGCGATTCACAGTCCTGTTGCCCATATAT
>JBFILE010000128.1:0-9842 GCA_041599855.1 Thermoplasmatota archaeon | reverse complement strand
GGGGCGCCAGGTGTTTCTCGAGGCGCCCGAGGCGGATGCGTTCCGCAGCCGCGCTCCCGCGCTCAAGGCCGAGCATGCCGATCTCGTTCTCAAGTGCCCGGTCCAGGTACCCGCTCCGGAATCCCACGCCCATGGGAATCACGTCGAGGCGCTCCCCGCCGCGGCGGCATTCCACGATGGCGTCCGCGATCGGCTGATCCTTCACGAGGCGAAACCCTACTCCGTCCGCGGGCCCGGGTTCGAGCCCGAAGTGGGTGGTGAGGCTCTGGTTCCTGTCGAGGTCGATGAGGAGAACGCGCGCTCCCGAGCGTGCGGCTTCAGCAGCGAGGGCGAGTTCGACCGTGGTCTTCCCGCCGCCGCCCTTGTTCGTCACGCATGTGATGACGGTGGCCAATGTGCATCCCGCGTGCGACTCGGTGGTTGGGGAGTTAAGGGCTTCGGAATGGATCGGGGATCGCCAGGAGCCGGCACGGATTGACCAGTGGGGCCAAGTCCAATCAACACGGAGAAACGGAGGGCACGGAGGCCACGGAGCACCTGGATCAGTGCATCTCGTTGTGAAAACGTGCCAAGCCGTACAACAATCCAACCGTGTTTTCAACCCATCGTCGTCTCCGTGTCTCCGTTTCTCCATGTTGAATCGACTGGCAACGACGGTCAACCGATGCCGGAACCCGCAACGGGTTGACCAGGGAGCACAAGTCCAATCAACACGGAGAAACGGCGGGCACGGAGACCACGGAGCACCCGGACCATTGCAACGCCTCTTTGAAAACGTGCCAGGCCGTACAACAATCCAACCGTGTTTTCAACCCATAGTCGTCCCCGTGCCCTCCGCGCCCCCTGTGTTGATTCGACTGGCAACTGCAGCCAACCGTTGACGATGCTCGGGCACGCCTCACGACGGATCTCGCACGCCGATTCGCAGGCCCCCCCTACTTCTTGACAACGATCGTCAGGATGTCCCCATCCTTCAGCACGTGATCGATCCCGATGTTCTGGTTCTCGAACTTCGCACTCGGACCCGTGACCGTGGCGTACCGGAACTTGCGCCGGAAATCCCGGTGGAGCGTGTCGCAGATGGCTCCCACATCGGAACCGCCCTTGACGACGAGGGGCTCCTCCATGTCCGCTTCCCCACCCTGCGGCTTGAGGTAGACGTTGATGAAGCCGAGGGCGGCGTACAGCTCGTCCTTGAGGCGGTCGAGCCCGTACCCGCGCTGGGCCGCGATGGGGACGGTGTGCCACCCGCGATCAGTCATGCTCGCCATGGCGTTCTTGACGAAGTCCGGGTCCTGCAGGTCCACCTTGTTCACGGAGATGAACGCGGGGATGTACACACGGTTCCCGGTGACGACGTCGAGGAACTGGTCGGGCGTCGCATCCTCCCGGATGACGACTTCCGCATTGACGACCCCGTACTCGTGGAGCATGTCCACGACGAGGTCCTCGGTGAGGCCCTGGGATTGCGGGGCCGTGAACTTCACATCGATTCCGCCGCGCATCTTGTTCCGGTACACCTTGATGTCGGCGGGCTTCGTGTTGAGGCGGATGTTCGCGTCGTACAGTTCGTCCACGATGACGAAAACCTGTTCGGGGTGCATGGCGTCCGCGATGAGGAGGACGAGGTCGGAGGAACGGACGACGCTCAGCACCTCGCGGCCACGGCCACGGCCGCTTGCGGCGCCCCGGACGAGCCCGGGCAGGTCGAGGATCTGGATCTCGGCGTGGCGGTGCTCCATCATGCCGGGGATGCAGGTGAGGGTCGTGAACTCGTAGGCTGCGACTTCGCTCTCGGCGCCCGTGAGCTTGCTGAGGAGCGTACTCTTCCCGACACTCGGGAAGCCGACGAGGGCAACACTGGCGTTGCCGCTCTTCCTCACGCCGTAACTGGGGCCTCCACCGCCACCCTGGGCGGCCCGCTTCTCGACCTCAGAGCGCAAGCGGGCAAGCTTCGCCTTGAGCTTGCCGATGTGGTGGGAGGTCGCCTTGTTGTACTGGGTCTTGGCGATCTCCTCTTCGATGTCGCGCATCTGGTCTTCGATGGTCATGGCGGCGGCCCGACAGCGGGGGCCCCCGTCTTAAGCGCTACGGGCGCGCGGAGGACGAAGATGCCCTCGGCATGCCCCGGGCCGGGCACAGGCCGGTGGCACGGCCGGGCAACCGACAGGCCACGGGTGGGCACGCCGTCTGAGGCCCCGGAGGGCCGGCCCATGCCATGGCCCCGCATGATTCGACGATCATCCGCTGCCGGGTCTTGATAGCCCGATCGGCGCCCGCTGGGCCTGTCCCGCTGCCCGCCCCCGCCCCGGTTCGGGAGTCTCCCGCGCCACGGACCAGAATCCCGCAAAGGTAGGGGCGGAGACACGGATCGGCCAAGGGCGCGGAAAGATCAGCCCCGGGCACCATTGAGGTTGCTGGGAAAACGAACGATTGGCACAATCTTGGTTGATTCTGGAACATGCACGGGATCGACCGGGCGGATTCCCCTCCGGGAACCGGATTCTCGCCTCCCATGCTGGTTTCACGGTTGAATGATGGACAATGCGTGAACCGAACGGGACGTTCCGGGCCCGAAGCCTAGAACGCGACCTGGAAAAGTTTCGATTCGAACACCGATCTTCGGTCTCCGTTCCATAAACGATTAGGTCCGCGCGGAAGCCCCAATGGCTTGACCAGCCGGGGGATGCACGAACGCCCGATGGTCATTCATGAGGTGAATGAAGGAATGCCATCACGAAACAGCGAGGACGCGTTGGACCTCGAGACCCGCCGCTCGATCTATGTGTACATCAAACAGACGCCGGGGGCGCACCTGCGTCAGGTCCATCGGGCCGTCGGCTTGCCGTTCGGCCAGGTCCTCTACCACCTGAACTACCTTGAGAAGCACGACATGATCGTGGTGAAGAAGGATGGCAAGTTCAACCGGTACTTCGTGAAGAACATGATGGGACGCAAGGAGAAGGAGATGATCTCCGTGCTCCGCCACGAGGTCCCCCGCCGCGTGTCCATCCTCCTGCTTTTCCGACCCCGCCTCACCCACAAGGCGATCCTGGAATACATGGACATCTCGCCGAGCACCCTGAGCTTCCACCTCAACAAGATGGTGGAGAGCACGTACGTGGAGCGCGAGCAGCGCGGCCGCGAAAGCTACTACTGGCTCACGGACGAGAAGCTCACCGCGAAAGTCCTGATCATGCACCGCGAGAGCTTCCAGAGTGAAGTCGTGGACCGGTTCGCCGATGTCTGGCTCACCCTGAACTTCCAGACGCCGGAAGGCCGCATGGACGCCGCCCGCGAGGATGAGACCATCCAGCGACGCGCGCCGGACCTGAACCTGGTGCAGGCCGTCCTGAACGGCCCGGCGACCTGAGGCCGGCACCCGCACCCGTTGATCGTGCATCCCCGCCCGCGGCCCGCAGGCACCACCGACCCCCGATGCATGGGTTGGTGGCCTTGGCGGGCGCGCGTTTTTCCCTCGCGCCGACCTTCGCATCACCCATGCAGGGTGAGCGGCCGCCGCGCCCCGATGACGTGACCGCCGCACGCGCCCGGATGGCCCGCCTCCCGGCGATTCGTCGAACGCCCACGTTCCGGTTCACGGAATGGAGGGGGCTCGCGGTGAAGTTCGAGAATCTCCAACACCTCGGGTCCTTCAAGACGCGCGGCGTCGGGAACCGTTTTCTCGCGGCCCCGCCGGGCGGCGAGGGGGTCGCGACCGCCAGCGCCGGCAACCACGGTCTTGCGGTCGCCGACGCAGCCCGGCAGTCCGGGCTCCCGTGCCGGGTCCACGTGCCCCCGACGGCCGTGGCCCGCAAGGTGGACGCCATCCGTGCCCTGGGAGCCGAGGTCGTCCCGACAAGCCTTGACGACCTCCGGACCATGCTCCTCGACGGCGCATCCTTCGATCATGGCGGTCGCACGTTCATCCATCCGTGGACGGACCCCGCCGTGGCGGCCGGTCACGGCACCGCGGCGTCGGAACTCCTGGAGGATGCCCCCGGCATCACGACCCTCGTGATCCCCCTGGGCGGCGGAGGCCTCGCATCGGGTGTTCTCGCCGCGGTGGCGGATCATGGCGCCCCGGGGGTCCGCGTCATCGGCGTGCAGGCGGCGGGCGCCGCGGCGTGGGCGGAAACCGTCCGGACGGGGACGCCGGCTCAGGTCGGGAAGCCTGCAACGATTGCTGACGGGATCGCTGTCCCCTGGGCGCATCCGATCCTCCATGAGGCCCTCGTCAAGGGGCTCGACCGGGTCGTCACGGTGACCGAGGACGAGATCCGGAGCGCCATGGCGGAAGCCCTCCGGGTGACGCGGACCATTTTGGAGCCGTCGGCGGCGGCAGGACTCGCGTGGTGCCTGAAGCAGGACGGGCGGGACCGGCGGGACGCGCGCGACGGGCGAGGCCCGGCCGCGTGCATCCTGACCGGCGGGAACGCGGATCCTGCGCTGGTGAAGGAACTGCTCTGAGCATCCGGGGCAGGGATGCTGAAGGCGCCTTCGCCCGCCCCTACCCTTGCACGGCTTTCGCGATCCGCCGGACGCGGGCCGAATCGACGGGGCTGAACACGTCGCCGCCGCGCTTGAACGCCGTCCCCACGATGGCCGCGTCCGCGTAATGGAGGAGTGCCGCCGCATTCTCCTCGGTGAGGCCGCTGCCCACGATGAGGGGCGCCTCCGGCACGTTCTCCCGGACGGTCCGGAGCCGTTCGACCGGGGGCGCGTTCCCGGTGGCTTCCCCGGTGACGATGAGGGCGTCTGCGCCGCCGCGGTCGTAGGTTTCCCGCGCCATCCGCGCAAGGTCCGTTCCCGGGAACGGGACCGCGTGCTTCACGAAGACGTCCGCCCACACCTGGGAGTGGGCGCCGAGGCGGGCGCGGTACGCGCTCACCTTGTCCGCTTCCCCTTCGACGAGGCCCTGGTCCGTCGCATACACGCCGGAGAGGACGTTCACGCGGACGAATGCGCCGCCGGCTGCCTCGGCCGCGCCGATGGATCCGATGGGGTCGTTCCGGAGGACGTTCACACCGACGGGGAGGCCGGTCTTCACGCGGACCTCCCGCGCGACAAGGGACAGGATGGCGATGACGTGGGCGTCGCCGCGCTTCCCGAAGACGCCACCGAAGTTCTCCACGAGGAGGCCGTCTGCGCCGCCGGCCTTCAAGGCCTCCGCATCGTGGAGGGCACCCTGGATGGCGCTCTCGAAGGTGGCTTCCGCCCGGTACTCGCCCGGGAGCGCGGGCAGGTGCACCATGCCGATGAGGGGGTGCTCGGCCCGGAAGATGGCTTCGAGGCCCATCAGAAGGCCCCCCCGCCGCGGACGGTCACGGGATACCCGCTGGACCGGAGGGCGTCGAGGATCTCGGTCACGTGCTCCGGGCCCCGGGTGTCGAGGTGCAGGTTCACGCGGCTCTTCCCGATGCGCACGTGGAGGTCGGTGCGGTCGTGCTCGATGGCCCGCACGTTCGCTTCAAGGCGGGCAAGGAGGGCGAGGAGGTCCCGGAGGGCGCCGGGCTTGTCGTCGAGGATGGTCCAGCAGTTCAGGGCGCGCCCCGTCTGGATGAGGCCGCGCTGGATGATGGTGTCGAGGAGGGTGACGTCGATGTTGCCGCCAGAGAGGACGATGCACGACTTCTGGTTGGACACGTCGACCTTGCCGGCAAGGACGGCGGCGAGGCCCACGGCCCCCCCTCCTTCGACGACGGCTTTCGCGCGCTCCATGAGGAGGAGGATGGCGCTTGCGATCTCGTCATCCTCCACGACGACGACCTCGTCCACCATCTTCTGGATGACCGGGAAGGTCAGCGACCCGACGCTCCTGGTGGCGAGGCCGTCCGCGAGGGTCGCGACCTTGTCGATCATGACGAGTTCCCCCTTCTTCAGGCTCTCCGGCAGGCTCGCCGCGCCCGACGGCACGACACCGATGACGCGCGTCGTGGGCCGGCGGCTCTTGATTGCGGTTGCGACGCCTGCGATGAGTCCGCCGCCTCCGACGGGCACGATGACCGTGTCCACGTCGGGGAGGTCGTCGATGATCTCAAGGCCGAGGGTGCCCTGGCCCGCCATGACGGCGTCATCGTTGAACGCGTGGACGAAGGTCGCGCCCGTTTCCGCCTGGATCTCGCGGGCCTTCGCTTCGGCTTCGTGGTAGTCGGCACCGTGGAGGACGAGGGCCGCGCCATAGCCCTTGACGGCTTCCGCCTTCGTGATGGGCGCGTGCTTCGGCATGACGATGGTCGCTGGAATCCCCGCGAGGCGCGCGCCGAGGGCGACGCCCTGCGCATGGTTCCCGGCGCTGGCCGCAACGACGCCCTTCGCCCGGTCCGCCTCCGGGATGGCGAGGATGCGGTTGTAGGCGCCGCGGACCTTGAACGAGCCCGTACGCTGCAGGTTCTCCATCTTCAACCACACGTCGCCGCGGGCGAGTTCGCTCACGGTGGCGTTCATGTTGATGGGCGTCTTGTGGACGACGCCGGCAAGGGATTTGGCTGCCGCTTCGATCGCGGCCACGTCCAACATGGTCCGCCGGGAGGGGGGTTCGGGCGCTTAAATTGCGGGGGGCGGCGGCGGGCCTCCCGTGGCGGTCCCGAGGGCACGGACGCGGGGAGCCGGTGGCCCGCGCCGTTCCGCGCGCGCCGTCACGACGGCCGGAGGCCCCGGCGGCCCGCGATGAACGCTGCGGCCGCGACACCGGCCACCACGAGGCCGATGGCGGGAGCGGGAATCCCCTTGCTGGGCGGCGGCGGTGCGTCACCGAGGACGAACAGGACGGCGGTGTACCGGCTCTCAAGGTCGAGGGTCGTGATGTTGTGATCCTGTCCGCCCACGTGCATGGTGATGAAGCCGTTCGTCAGGTTGTTCGTCATCACCCAGCTGTACTTGAAGTCGCCTTGGGCATCGGTGAGGATGGGCTTCTGCGCCGGAGGCGGGAACCGCTGGTGCTCGGTGCTGTTCCGGATCGGACGCCAGTATTCCGCGAACACGCTCCTGCCGACCACGGGCTCCGAGAACGCATCCTCGCCGTCGGGTGTGACCGCGCTCTCGTTGTAGCGGACGACGCGGCCCGCCACCGTGTACCGGCTGTCCCAGTACTCGCTGACCTCGTAGCATCCCGTGGATTGCCCGGGGGTCTCGAAGTTCGTGCGCGCGCGATCCAGCTGCAGCACAATGTCGCTGCGGCGCGTGTACGCGTTCGCCGGCTCGGTCACGACCTTGCTGTCGATGCGGGCGCGCGCCTCGTACTGCCAGTCGATGAACGGCACCTTGAACACGCCGCCATAGTCCCCGTGGCAGTCGGTGGGGGCGCGGAACGAGTAGCTGCGGACGTCGGGGTGATCGAGGGACAGGGTGACGTTCGCCCGGTACACGGGGTCGCCGTTCACGTCCACCACGCGGCCGTACACGTAGTACGATTTATGGAACGGTTCCGTGGCCGGCGGGGCCTCCGGGGATTGAGCCGTCACGGATTCCAGGGCACCGGCGAGTGTCAAGGCGACAAGGGCCCACACAAGAAGGCCCCGGCGCCGGGAACGCTCGGGCTGACCGGGCGTGCGCATGGCGTCCGAAGCCGCAGTCCCAGCATAAGAGGGCTTTGATTCCGCCGCCGCGGCCCTCGGGGCGGCGGCGACTCCGCCACCGGACCGGCAGGGCCCGTCAGGTCGGCCGCAGCCGATTCAAATCGAAACCCCTATGGGGACGCGGGCACTCGTTTCCCCGGGATGCACGAGTGAACACTGGCTTTCTCCTGGTGGAGACGAAACCCGGCCGCGAGCGGGACGTCCTCGAATCGTTGAGCGACCTGCCTGAAGTCGCAGAGCGCAGCCTGATCTTCCGGGAGAACCTTGCCGTCCGATTGAAGGCGTCCGCCGATGCGTTGGGCGACGCCCTCGACCGCGTGCGCGACCTCGATGGCGTCACGGGCACCCGATACTATCCCACCGCGGCAGCGGCCTCGGCCACTGCCATGCAGCACCGCCCAGCGGCGGGAGTGTGACCCCCATGGCCCGCGGTGTGAACGAACAATTCCTCAGGATCCTCGACATGGAGCGACGACGCGCATGGCGCGGCCTCGCCCTCGGCGTGGGAGCCGCAACCGTGCTCCTCTTCATCGCCGAGTTGGCGGACACGCCGCGTTTCGGCGATGTCGTCGTCACGTATGCACTCGCATGGGTCCTCGGCGCCCTCGGCGGCGTCCTCATCGGCTACATCCGGGACCGGCGCCACTCGGAAGCCCTCCGGAACAACTGGACCGCGTGGATGCGGAGCGCAACCGGGTCCGTGAGCCTCCGCGAGATCCGCGCAAAGGTCGGCAAGCGCACGCCCCTTCCCGCCGGCCTCTGGGGCATCCTCGTGGTCGCCGTCGGCGCCCTGAACGGCGTCCTCTTCGCATTCCTCTGGTTCAACCACCCGCAGGCGACGATGCTCGCGGCGTGGACGTGTGTCGTGAACGGCATCATCGTGGGCGCCTGGTTCGGGGCGACCGCGTGGCGCCTCGGATGGAGCACGCGCTTCGCCCGCGCCCTCGATGACCTCCTGAAGGAGGGCGTCGTCGGCATCTGGGGCGAGCGGTGAGTCCGACCCGCGCCCGCCTCCGGGCGGAATCCCGCCCGGGCAGTCCGGCATATGGACGGCTCAAGCGATCCGGAACGGTCGCGACCCGTTGGGTGGCGCCCCGCCTTTGTCCGGCAAAGCGAGGACACGGTTCATTCCCCATGGCGTCCTTTCCGGCCCATGCAGCCGGAACCGGCGGAGCCTCCCTTCAGCGCCCATGACGCCGCCCGCGCCCTTGACGGCATCCGCGGACTCGATCAGGGGCTGCGGCATCGTGTGGAAGGCATGACGTGGGCCATCTGGGGCCTCGTGAGCGCCGGCATCTTTCTCTCGTACGGCTTCGCCGAGAGCGCAATGGCGCTCCCCATGCCGGCTTGGGCCCAGCAATTGTGGCTGCCGTGGGTCGCGGCCGGATTCCTTGTGACGGCGGCGTTGTGGTACACCGCAAGCCTCGCCAGCCCGCACGTGGGCGAGGGAACTGCGGGCGGGTGGATCCACCTCGTCGCCTGGGTGAGCTTCATCCTCGGATCCCTGTTCCTATTCCAGTTCATCCTTGACGTCGCCTTGAACACGGCGCTCCTCATGATGTTCATCCTCGCGACGGCAGCCATCCTGTTCGGGGCGAGTCCATTCCTCGGATATTCGCGCCTCGGCAAGAAAGCCGCAGTGATCACGGGGGCCGCCCTCCTTGTTGCCGCCATGGCCGGCGCGTGGCTCGGAATCTCCGGCGCCGGCGCGAGCGTGTACGGCGCCATCATGTCCGGCTCGGCGTGGATCATTGCCGGCATCTACCAGATCATCCGGGGGTGATGCGCCGTCCTCGGCCCCACCCTCGACCCCGTGATCCATCAGCCGGCGCGGCTCCGCATCATGGCCGCCCTCCACCGGAACCGGCGCCTCTCCTACACGGCGCTCCGTGACGGGACCGGGCTCACGGACGGGAACCTCGCAAGCCACGTGAAGCGCCTCGAAGAAGCGGGGTACATGAAGTCCGGCCGGACCCTGAACGGCGTCTCGTTCCACGTCGTGTACCAGATCACGCCCGAGGGGTCGCAGGCATTCGTGACCTACGCGGACGTCCTGCGCGCGATGCTGGATGAAGCGGCGAGCGGCTCGGTCGAACCGGATGAGCCGCCACGGGGCCCTGCGACGGATCAGACGGGCGGCGCGTCGGGTTCGCGGTCGGGGAATTGATCGACAGCATTCGACCCGCGGGGGCCGTCGACGCAGCCCGGCATGGGCAGCCGGCACCGCCACGGGGGACGCCCACGGGAAGCCCGCGGGACGCGCCC
>JBFILE010000127.1:0-9875 GCA_041599855.1 Thermoplasmatota archaeon | reverse complement strand
TAGGATGAGCATGCTCCCGACGACGAAGACCGCGGTCGCGATGAATAGCGCGGGGACGACCGGGTAGCCGTGGACGCGGTACGGCCGCGGCAGGTCCGGGCGGGTGCGCCGGAGGCGGAAGAGCGCCCACCCGGTGATGCCGTTCATGACCCACAGGCTCACGACCACGTACGCGACAAGATCCGCGAAGGTGCCCGTGAGGACGAGGAGGCACGCCCATTCCGCCTGCAGGATGAGGGCGAATGCGGGGGTCCCGAAGCGCTCGCTCACGCGGCCGAATCCCTGGTACACGAGACGGTCCCGGGCCATCGCGTAATAGATCCGGGGCGATTGCAGGACCCACGCGGCCGTGGACCCGAACGTGGTGAGCATGACGAGGGCCGCCGTGACGAGCCCCCCGGTTCCCCCGAGGACGCGCTCCGCGACATCGAACATGACGCGCTCCGACCCTGCCGCGGCGCCCACGGGCAGCACCGCGAGGATGAGCACGTTCACCCCTGCGTAGAGGAGCGTGACCGTGGTGACCGCGATGAGGGCTGCGCGCGGCAGGTTCCGCGGCGCGTCCCGGATCTCGCCCGCAACGAACGTGGCGCTCGCCCACCCGTCGTACGCGAAGAGCACGAGACCGAGGGCGAGACCGAACGCGGCGATGACGCCGAGGCCCGGCGCCACCGTGAGCACGGGCGCCGCCGCATCCGCCGCGGCATCCGCACCGCCACCCGCCATGGCCGCGTAGCCGATGCCGGCCACGAGGGCGGCGAGGCCGATCACTTTCGCGAAGGTCGCCGCATCCTGCACGAGCGCGGCAAGGCGCGTGCTCCCGATGTTCACGGCAGTGAGGAGGAGGATGATGCCGACGGCCAAGACCTTCACGCCGAAGGGCGACAGGGGCATGAGGACGGCCGCGTACGTGGCGCACGCGACCGCGATGGCGGCAATGGCGCCCGAATACGCGACGGTGAACGCCACCCACCCGAACAGGAATGCGGGGCGCGGGCCGAACGCTTCCCGGAGGAACACGTACTGGCCGCCGGCGCGCGGGAACATGCCCCCGAGTTCCGCGAACGTCAACGCCGCAGCGAGCGCAAGGAGGCCGCCCACCACCCAGGCAGCAATGGCGAGGCCGGGGGACGGGAGGGCGTCAATGACATACCCCGGGAGGAGGAAGATGCCGCTCCCCACGGTCCCGCCGATGATGAGCGCGGTGGCGCTCCGGAGGCCGAGGGTCGGTTTCAGGTCGTCCGTCGGCGGCGCCGTCACCGGGTGCCATGGGTCCCATGGTCCTTGAACACGATGGCGGGGGGTCTGGTTGTGCCGTCGCACACGGGATTCCGGGTCACAGGAATGCCATGCCGGCGCTCGACAGACTGCCCGCGACCCCCGCGATCCAGAGGTACGTCACGAAATCCACGAGGGATCGCTGCGGGTGCCCGGATCGTGCCGCGTGCAGGATGATCGCGGATGCGGCGCAATGGACGAGGAGGATGATGGCGACGGCGGTCTCCAGCATGGCGATCTCAACCTGCACGGAGAACATGTCGCCGAGGAGGTCCGTGACTCCGGATGCGTTCGAGAGGGTACCCAGCATCCGCTGCAGCATGGCGAGGATGCCGACGCCCACGAAGAGGCTGAATGCGGTGCCGGCGACCAGGCCGCCGAGGAGGCCGCTGAGGCCTTGCACGGTGGCGTCCCGTTCCTTCCTGAGGTTCAGGATCGTCACGGCGTCGTCACTCACGATGCGCCCGATGATGTCGCCGCGGCCGCCCGCGCGGATGCCGGCGATGAACACATCGCTGTACCGGGAGACCATGCGCGACCCGCTTTCCGCCGCGAAGTAGCGCCACGTGCGCGGGGCATCCACGCGATGCACGAGGCGCGTGTACATGTCGTGGATGTTGCGGGTGAGGGGCCCGAAGTCCGTGTGGCGCAGGTGGTGGAGGGCCTGCGGGACCGTGCCGCCGCGGGAGGTGACGCTCGCCCCGAGGGAGCGGATGAATGCGGGGAAGTTCCGGTCGCGCCGGATGACCCGGTCGTCCTCGCGCCGTGCGTGGATGCCAGCCATGAGGAGGGGGGTGGCGGCCGCTGCGATGGCGATCCCCGTCGGCACATGGACGCGGGTCCCGATGGCGACGACGATCGCACCCGCCACGACCACGCCGGCTGCGCCGAGGGCCAAGGACAGGTGCAGGTTGCGACGGACACGGGTGGTGATGCCGGCGGCATGCCACAGCGGATCATTCGGAGCCCGGAGGCGGGCGAGGGCCACGAACATGACCTCCACGAATGCGGTGATGGCGCCGCACGCGATGAGCACCATCAGGGGATCGAGGCCGATGAGGACGGGGACGAGGGTGGCGAACACCACGAGGAACACCACGCTCATCATCATGCTGTTGTAGAGGTCCTTCAACGTCTCGAGTTCCCGGATGCCACCCCGGTACGAACTCGTGAAGTCCTTCATGACGACGGCGCGCTCCGTCTTGAGGAAGCCTTCGAGGTCCTCCCCGGAATCGAGTGAGTAGGCAAATCTGTCGAGGAAGTCGGACAGGATCCGGGACGGCGTCCGCTCGCCCACGGTCCGGCACGCATCCGACAGGCTCAGGTGCCAGTCGTCCACGAGGGCCGCGATGCGCCGTGTCTCACCAGCAAGGGCCCCGTATTCCTTGGTCTCGCCGAGGGTCCGCAGGATGTCCGCGCGCGCCACGTTGGCGGATGCGAGGACGGTCATGTGCGTCACGTACAGGCCGATCGCGTGGTCGATCTGGACGCGGCGTTGGTCGGCGAGGACCACCGGGATCGCAAGGACCGCGAGGGCCACGAGGAACGGGAGGGCGACGAGGATCACGCCGCCGGCGCCCATGAACATGGCGGGGGCGAGGGCGGCCAATGCGAGGACGAGGACGACGGTGCCGGCGAATGCCGGGACCGCGGTCCGCAGGATGAACCGGCGCGGCGGTTCGTCGAGTCCGAGGTACGCGCGCCGCACACTCGTGACCATGGGATCACACCGGGAACGGGAGCGAGGACGGGCCTTCGCGGTGGAAGCGTTCGAGGGTATCGTGGACGTCGGAGTACTCCAGGATGCCGTGGGCGATCATGCCGTCAAGGACGCGCGTGCGCCGGTCGAGCTCCTCGTAGATGGCGCGCTTGTCCGTGTACCCGGCAACGGGCGCGATGCGGTTCTCAAGGACGTAGGAGTTGTTCCGGCCGCGGAAGACGAGTTCGTCCTCCGCCGGATCCCATGTGGCGACCCGTCGCGTGACGACACCGCCCGACTCGGCGCTGTAGCCCTCGATCTCCTCCACGGCCAGCACGCGTCGCAGCATGCGGCCCTTGTTGTACACGGCCATCTGCACGAGGCACACGTTCAGGTTGTCCATGAACTTCAGCGGCACGTTGATCGGATCACTCGACAATCGCTGGATCATCTTGCCCACACTCGATGCGTGGAAGGTGGCGAGGCACGGGTGCCCGGTCTGCATGGCGCTGAAGGCGACGGCTCCCTCCGCGCCCCGGATCTCACCGACGATGATGTAGTTCGGCCGGGACCTGAGGGCGGCCTTCAGGAGATCGAACATGCCGACGCGCCCCTCCTCGGGGCCGCTTTCGCGGGTGACGAGCTGTTGCCATGTGTCATGGGGCGGGCGGACCTCGGGCGTGTCCTCCGCCGTGAACACCTTGCTGTCCGCCTTGATGAACGGCAGGATGCCGTTCAGCGTCGTGGTCTTGCCGCTCGCGGTCTCCCCGCACACGAATACGCTCATCCCGTGCTCCAGGCACAACCAGAGGTAGGCGGCGACGCGCGTGCTCATCGTTCCCCATTGACACACCTGCGTGATGGACGTGGGGACCTCCGCGAACTTCCGGATGGTGAACGACGGGCCCTTCCGGCTCACGTCCTCCGAGTACACGACGTTGATGCGGGACCCGTCCGGCAGGGTCGCATCCACGATGGGGGCGGACGCGCTCACGGGACGCCCGATGCGCTCCGTCATGTTCCGCAGGTAATCGTCGAGGACCTTCGCGTCCTCGAAACGGATGTTGGTCTCCACCATGTCGAAGACCTTGTGGATGACGTGGAGGGGCTCCGTGCCGATGGCGTGGATGTCCTCGATGTTCGGATCCCGGATGAGGGGTTCCAGGGGGCCGGATTCCACGATGTCGCGTTCCAGGTGGTAGAGGATGCGGTCGCGGGCGGCGGGGTCCATCACGGTCCGCGTGTCGAGGCGCCCGACCAAGGTCTTCAGCGGGCCGGCGGCGGGCGTCGCGGTGCGGGTGTTGCGATCGAAGAGGCGTCGGATGCTGGCGCGGAGGTCGTCGGGTGATTCCGGCGCGGCCTCCTGGGGCGCATCCCGGAGGATGCGTTCGCGGATGGCGGCGAGGGCCCGACGGTCCCCGTCGTCGAGGGACGGCTGGATGGCGAGGTAGCGGCGTACACGTCCATCATCATGCACGTGGATGAACACGGGCGCCCCGACGGGGTACACGAGATTGACCTCGCCCGCGTTCTTCCATGCGCGGGTCACATGCTCCGTGTACCGGGGAAGCGGCCGCCCGGCATCGACCCATTGGTCGAGGTGCCGCGCAAGATGCGCATGGGCCCGGGCCGCTTCCTCAAGACCCGCCGGATTGCCGTCGGTCTCCAGCGCCGCGGGCGGCCGGACCGCCACCGGCACGGCGGAGGTGCCTGCGGGTTCCGGGTGTGGGAGGGTGGCGGCCATGGGATCAGCTCACGGATCGGATCTCGACGATGAAGCCCTCGCGCGGTTCCACCCGGAAACTGAACGTGTCGCCCACGGGGGAGGGCGCGCGGGCGAGGCGCCGCACGAGCACGGTGCGCGTCACGGACCCGCGGGCCACGAGGTCCATCTCCAGGTAGGTGTCGGCCTGGGCGCGCAGGGGCGTGAGGTCGATGCCGGGGCATTCCGCGGGGTCCGCGGTGACGACGAATGTGGTGCCGCCCGCGGTGCGGCGCTTCATGATGGCGACGGCTTCCCGCACGGCGTCGCCGGTTCCGGCGCGGGGGGATGCAAGGGCCTGTTCGCGGGCGACGAGGGCCGTCAGCGTGTCGATGATGACGAGGTCCCGGCCTTCGACGGCGGTGCCCGAGAGGAATCGTGGAAGGGCATCCGGAGCCGTGGACATGCCGGCAAGGAGCGGGATGGTCGGGCAGAAGAGGAGTCGCTGGCCGAGGACGGCCCCGGACACGGGGTACCCGAGGGATTCCATCTGGGACAGGAATCCGGGGAGGGTCCATTCGGAGGAGGCCATGGCCACGCGGCTGCCGTGTTCGAGGGCGGCGTACGTGAACCGCTGGGCGAGGACGCTCTTCCCGGCCCCCGCGGGGCCTTCCACGTACACGATGCTCCCGGTGGCGAGGCCGCCGCCGAGGCGTTCGTGGAGTTCGTCGCGTTCGAGGGCGAGGGGGATCACGACGCCACCGCCCGGAAGCGGAACGTGTCGGAGCGTCCGGATTCCACGGACACCGTGACCACATGGTCGTCCGACTGGGGTGCGAGGGAGGAGGACGGCAACCGGAACGTGGCCACGTCCGCGGGTGCCCATGACGGGGCGCCCCGGGCGAGGGTGATGGCGGTGGGTGCCGCGATGCGGCCGTCGACCGTCACGAGCGCGTCGGGAGCATGGAGCACGGTGGTCCCGATGTTCTTCACATGGATGTCGAACGGGCTCGTCGGCACGACGCGCGGGTCGTTCACGATGAGGACGCCGGATGCGAGGGTGTCCGCGAGGACATGCCCGCGGGCTTCCACACCATCCGCCATGTCCGTGATCGAGTACCCGACGGCGGTCGCGGCACTCGCAGCGAACGCGGTGGCGGTGATGAAGAAGATGAATTCGGAGCTTGCGATCGTACCCATGTCATTCCCCCAGTTTCCAGAGGTCCGTGGCGCCGTTCGAGGCGGTCACCGCCACGTGGACCGGATTGTTGGGCCAGGTTGCCGTGATCGTCAGGGATTCCCCCGGAGTCCACAGCAGGGTCGTCACGGACACGTCCACCACGGTCCGGGTGAGGACGGCATCATCCGCCAGCCGTCCGTTGATCATCAACGTGGTTCCGTCCACGTCGAGGACGCGTTGGCCGTCGTTCCGTGTGACGATGGTGGCGAGGTTCAGGAGCGGGACGTGCGAGACGGAGGTCACGGTGAGCTTGGATTCCTCCCGGGCGATCCGCCGTGCGATGGCGTCCTCCTCGGCCTGTGCAAGGGACGCGCGGGACTCCATGTCCACCGTGACGAATGCGGCGCCCGCCCCGGCCACCGCCATGGCGACGATGACGGTGGACACGGTGACGGCGAACCCCATGGTCTCCTCCCGTCGTCAACTCGCCAAGTCCATGGCCCGGCCATTGCCGGGTCGTGGGCGGGCGGATGCCGCGATGGCCGGTGCCCCGTTGCCGGCACGGTCCGATGGCGCCGCTTCCTCGACGCGTCCCAGGATCACGGCATACGCGCGGCTCATCCAATCCACATCGATCCGGGACCACGGCGCGGCCGCTGCCTTGTCGGAGGTTTGGGTGATGGCGCGGGTGAGGTCCCGGAATCGGTCCTCGCGGACCCACCCGAGGGCCCGGTAGCGGCCGGCCGCGGATGTTGCCCCGTCGGTGCCCAGGTGCTCGACGAGGAATGACGCCCAGTCCATGACCAGCACATCATTGCGGAACCCGGAACCCGCGTGGTCCGGCATGGCTGCGATGCCGTCACCGACAGGGACGCTCCGCGTGGGGGCTTCCGGCGCAGCGGCGGGCGCCGGTTCCTTCACCGCCGCCGGTCGCGACGGGGCCCGCGGATCGGCGAACGGGTTGAACTGGGCCGTCACCGCTTCCGACAACGCAACCAGATCGGTCACGGATTGCTCGAGGCGGCCGAGGCGGGCCTCCTGCTGTTGACGATCCTTGCGAACGGATTCGAGGGTGTTGGCAAGGCGGGCCAATTCCTCCAGGATCTTCCCGCTGACGGCGGGTGAGCCGGCTGCCGGAGGACTCCCCGCGGGACCGGTGGCGGCCTGGGGCGGGGTCGCCGCCCCGCCACGCCCGGCCGCGGTCGTGCCCGGCCCCTGAGGCGCGGACGCGCGGCCCGAGGCACTGCGCCCGGGATCGCTGCCGTCCTTCCCGCCGGATCCGTTCGCAAAGAGCGCCATGGCGAGTCACCTCACGCGTACCGCACGTGGAGGGCGGTCCCGTAGGCGTTCGGCGTCCGGAACCCGAGTTCCACGGTGCTGCCGACTTCCGGCGTGATCGTGATCTCGACGTCCGTGCGGGTTCCGAGGTCCACGGCATAGATGCGGATCTCGACAAGGTCGCCCTGGCTGATGACGGGGGCGCTGTACGAGAAGGTCCCGCCAACGTTCCGCTGGATCGTGGTGTTGAATTGGGACGTGTTCGTGGCTTCGCTTGCCGTCTGGCTCCAGGACAAGGTGCGCAGGTTCGAGCCGTCCACGTAACGGATCGTGAGCTTGGACAGGTCCATCTCGGTTGCGCCGGCGGCAAGCTTCAGGTGGATGACGATGTCCGCCATGTTGCCGGTGGTCGCGGTCCGGTTCCCGTAGATGCCCACGGTCTCCAGGTTCGTGCCCACTTGGCTGACGGCCTGCGATCCGGTGTCCTGCGCCTTCTGCTGCAGGACGCCACTCGTCTGGATGAGGACCGTCGCCGCCACGGCAGCCACGAGAATCATGGCAATGAAGACGATCAGCGTTCCGATACCCACTTCGGCGCGGTCTGCGCGCCTGAAGGACCACATGCGGGGGAAGATGCGATTCATGCGATTCGCCTTCGGCCCCGTTCGATGAGGAGGGCATGCCCGTTCTGGTACAGGATTCCGGGTGGCGGCGGCGCCGGTCGTGCCGCGCCATCGGCGGGCCGGCACGGGGTTAGGGCGGGGGCGGACGGCGGCATGGCGAGGCCGTCCCCTCCGGTGGGGCCGCCTCCCGGATGCCGCGTCGACCGCCAGAAGGCAGCCTCGCCGTTGCGGTCGCGGCGGCCGGTGTGGCTATTGCCGTCGCCTGTGGGGTCGCGGCTACATGGCAGTTCGTCGCGGCAGGACCTCATGCCGAGCGGTTCTCACCATTTCGCCCCGGCTTTCCCTGGTGCAGGCGCGGCCAGGGCATGCCGTCCGTCGGGCCGTTGGCCGTCCCAGGCAAGGATGGTGCCGACGGGGCCCCGCGACCGAATGGGTCAAGGGATGTCGTTTCCCGCGCGAGGAGCCTCCCCGGTGCGAAGGTATTAAAAGGGAGTCCCCATTCGCGGCTCCACTCCCGGGAGTGACCGGAAGGATTCCATGTCGGCGTGGCCTCGACGAGGCCGCTTCGGCGAAAGACGCTCGCGCGTCCCCGGGATCCGTCCGCGTTGCGAGCGATGTCGGGATGCTTCCCCCGCCGAGAGGCAGGGGTTGGAGATGAGTCAGATGCCCCTAGACAAGAAGACAAACCCGGGGCTCGTTGAACTCGTCCAGGACCTCCGCAAGGCGTCCTGGGTGAACGAGGCCCCGATCTGGCGAGACATCGCGGTGCGGTTGTCCAAGAGGACAAAAGCCCGCGTGGAAGTGAATGTGAGTCACATCGGACGGAACCTCCGCGATGGCGAAATCGCCCTCGTGCCCGGCAAGCTCCTTGCCGCCGGATCCGTCACGAAGAAGATGGACGTCGCCGCCCTGAGTTTCAGCCAGGCCGCGCGCGCCAAGGTCACCGCAGCCGGTGGCAAGTGCTTCACCATTCGCGAGCTCATGAACGAAAACCCCAAAGGCGCCATGGTGCGCATCGTCGGGTGATCCACGATGGCTGTCATCAATGCCGAGAACCTCGTGATGGGCCGCATGGCGTCCCACGTCGCGAAGCGCCTGCTCAACGGCGAAGAGATCCACATCGTGAACGCGGAGAAGGCCCTCATCACGGGACGCCGCGACTCGATCCTCGAGCGATTCAAGTTCAAGCGCGAAGTCGGAACCCGCAGGAAGGGTCCCTTCTACCCCCGTGCTCCCCACATGATCGTGAAGCGCACCGTGCGCGGCATGATCTCGTACCAGTCGGGAAGCGGACGTGCGGCGTACCGCCGCCTCCGCGTCCACATCGGTGTCCCCACGGAACTCGGTGAAGCGCCCGTCGAAACCATCGACAAGGCGAAGACGCAGGCCGTGAAGAAGATCACAGTCGGTGAAGTCGCGCGCTGGATGGGCGCGAAATTCTGAGGTGAGAGATTGGCAACGAAACACGTGAACACGAGCGGCAAGCGCAAGACCGCCACAGCGCGCGTCAGCGTCAGTGCCGGCAAAGGCCGGATCCGCATCAACTCGAAGCCCCTCGAAATCTACGAGCCCGAGCTCGCTCGCCTCAAGATCACCGAAGCGCTCCTCCTCGCCGGCGACAAGGCCGAGAAGGTGGACGTGAGCGTGAAGGTCGCAGGCGGCGGCGTCATGGGACAGGCCACGGCGGTCCGGACCGGCATCGCCCGCGGCCTCGTGGATTTCTTCGCAGATGAAGAACTCAAGGACACGTATCTTGCTGTCGACCGCAGCTTCCTCGTGAACGATACGCGCCGCAAGGAACCGAAGCACCAGCTCGGTCCCGGTGCACGTTCCAAGAAGCAGAAGTCGTACAGGTGAGGAGGGTCGCAACCATGATCATTCCAGTCCGGTGCTTCTCGTGTGGCCGCGTCGTCGCAAGCGACTACGTGAAGTTCCACGACCGCGTCAACGCGGGCGAAGCCCCGAAAGCTGTCATGGACGACCTGACCATCCGGCGGTACTGTTGCCGCAGGATGATCGTCACCCAGAGCGAGCTCCTCGACGACGCGGCCGCTTACGTGTAGTTGGGTCGCGGCCGCGTCGCCTCGGAGGATTCCTTCCGACGGCGCGACTGGG
>JBFILE010000126.1:0-9880 GCA_041599855.1 Thermoplasmatota archaeon | reverse complement strand
TCGACAGTGTACTCATCCTGCCCATCATCATTTACAAAAATGCCGTTGCCCCCGAAGATCGCGTATCCCAGCGTCCAAGTCGACGTGCGGTAGGTATCGTCACCTTGGGCGTCGAAATGAATGCCGGTTGAACCATATGATGAAGCTCCAAAACAATAGCCGTGTTCAGTCTCGTAGTAATCGTCGCCCGCCCCTTCGAAAAATAGTCCCACGCCCCCCAGGTACGACATGCCCTGGCAATTTGCGTAGGCCAGATATCGATCGCTCCCGGCGCCATCGATCAGAATGCCGACTCCCGTATAGGCCGCGCCTTGTACGACCGGCGAATGGCGCAGCCCAGTCGTGTCATAGACGTCGTCCCCATCGAGATCGATGGTGACCATCACGGGATTGATGTACTGGACCCGGATCGGATCGCCGCTGGGCGAGTAGAAGGCAGCCGCACCCCCCGCCGGATTCTTGTACAAGTCGTCGCCCGCGGGGTCGATCGACAGCGCGTAGTACTGATCGGGCGAGTAGTAGTCAAACCCGATCGAACCGACCCGCACGAGGCCCGCGGGATCCTCGAACCCACTACCGTCAATCGTCAAGGACTCTTGACCTTCAAGGGAATCCATCGCCGATTCCACCGCGGACTGCATGACCCACGCGGCCTGCATCATGACGGCTTCGTCGATGCGATCCATGGTGCCAGCATCAACGATCGCGAGGATTCCCTCCGGATCAAGCTCAACGATGCTTGCCACCATGTCGCGGTCCGCTTGCGTCATGTCCGCCACAGCAACAGCATGCATCCGCAGGCTCTGATCCAGCGCGCCAAGAAGGAGTGCCAACGGCCCCCGCGCCTCCGGTGTCAGCATCGCGAAGTCAGCCAGCGTGCCGCTGATCTCGTCCGCGCCGGTCGGGTATCGCCCAGCGGTCGCGGCAGCCGCGAGCCATGCCACCGCCGGATCCTGCACTTGAGCGTCCACGACCGGGATCGCAACGCCGCGCATGGTCATGGTGGCTTCAAGGATCGTCAACGCCGAGGCGTCGTCCCGGTCGAGGGCTTCGTCGATGAGGTTCCGCGCGAGCAGCAACGGCACGTCACCGGAGCCCGCGGCTTGCGTGAGCGCCGCCCAGGCGGGCGTGGCGAGCGCGAGGACGATGGCGAGTATGAGGACGGTGGATGCGTGCTGGAACCTCGCCATGGTCGCTCCCTTCGGCGAGGGGAGTGGGGTTGGAGGTTCTAAAGATTTGCCATGTCACGTTGACGGGTTCCGTTTCTCATGTCATCGTGGGGTGGTTGGCCAGATCTTGCCTTGGCACGCACGGGTGGGCGAACATGGGATTCGCATCACCCGGACATTCGGCCGGGGATCGCGGTGCGGGGTTCCGGTTGATCGTCAATACTTCTTCCGCCGCATACGCAGTCCGAGCCGCCAGAACCATCCGGAGATGCGACCCATCCCGTCGATGACTCCGTTCCTCAACGTCCACCATCGTCGCTGCCATTCGTTGGCAGGTTCCGGCGGGGGCGGCGGCGGCGGGGCATCCCGCTCCGCCTGCGCAACCAGGGCGCCCACGCTTTCTGCGGCATGGTCCTCGTCCTCGTTGTGGATGCGCCACAGTTCCTGGTCGTTCGCCGCCGGGCGGCCGAACTTGAGGATGGCGGCGGTGGCTTCAGTGAGGACGTCCTCGCGCCCGGCAAGGAAGATGAACGCGGTGTCGCGGTCGATGCCGAAATGGCTTGCGCGGCGCCACGCGAAACTCTGTCGGCTCACGGCGTCCTCGCGGAGGATGGCTTCGAGCCGGTCCACGTCCTTCCAACGGACCTCGATGACCCGGCGGATGAGGGGCGCGTCCTTCGTGATGAGTCGCGCGGGCTGGTGCTCGCCGGTGTCCTCCGCGGCTTCCTCCGCTTCGTCCTCCGGTTCGTCGGGGGACGGTTCCCGCTTCCACGGGACCTTGATCGGCAACGCAGCGGACTCGGCGTCAGGCGCTAAAAGGGAATCGGATTCGCGCGGGGCCCTTCGGGAGGCCGGAGCGAAGGACGTGCCCATGGCGCTCCGGGCTTACGATGACGGGGGGGCCTGTTGACCGCCCGAGCCAGGTTCGGCTCGGAGCGCCGCCGGAAGCGGGTCGGGCGCGTGCGCTCCGGCTGTCTGCGCGGTGCCCGTCCGCGTACCGCATTTGAATCCACCTCTTCCGGCATTCCGCACCTTTCGCTCCTTTCTCCCTCCCCCGTTCCGCGCTTGCTTATATCCCCGGAGTTGCAGGGGTCAGCACAAGGTTGCCCGCATGCAGGATCCAGCCATTTCCCCGTTCACCTCCTTTCTCGCGAACGAAGCCGTGTCCCTCACCCGGTTCAACGACAACCTGGACGACGGCACCCTGACGCGGGTCCTCGCCGAGATGTGCATGATGGAGTTCGCGTGGCCGCAGCGCATCGCGTTCCGCGGACTCGTCTCGAAACGATTCTCGATCCACGTGGCGCCCGACGTGGAGGAGCGCTCGTCGGACGTCCGACCCGAACCCGGCACCCACGAGTGCCTGGAGATCGTGCCCGAGGGGTTCCCGGAGGAGGCCTTCCGGATCGCGGGCGCATTCGTCGCGCCGTGTGAGCGTGGTCTTGAGGCAGGGAGTGTCGTCCACGTCGTTCTTGATGTGGATGCGCCGCGGCCGGATGACGTGGTCGAGCGGGGATTCCTCGCCCGCATCGTGTCCCTCGAAGCCGAGGTCGCCGTCGAGCGGTGACGGGACACGACTGGCGAACGGTTTATCCCGCCACGCCCGGTTCGCGGGTCGTCCCCATGGCTCGTGATGGATCCTCGAAGCGTAGCGCCGCCAACCCCGCGCGGAAGTCTCAGGGCACGCCCGCGCGAAAACCGGAGGCCAAGGCTGCGAAGTCCGCGAAGGCCACGAAGGGCGCCAAGGCTTCGCCGTCGACCAAGGCTGCGAAGGCTGTGAAGTCGGTGAAGTCCGCGAAGACCTCGACATCCGCCGGCGCCGCGAAACGCCGCGGGGCCGCCCCGCCCGCCAAGGCTGCAAAGGCCGCCAAGGTGACGAAGGGTCGGTCCTCAGGGCAGCCAGCGAAACCCGCGAAGGTCAAGTCCGCGGCAAAGGCCGTGAAGGCCGCGAACACCCCCGGAACTGCCAAGGGGAACGCGACCGCCAAGCCGTCGAAAGCCGCGTCGAAAGGGTCCGCGGTTGTCAACGCCACGACCCGCGCCAAACCAAAGGCGACGCCGCGCGAACCCACCGTTACGGCCGCCACGCGTGCCACGAGCGAGTCCCCCCGAGCGGCGCCCGGTCCGTCGGCTGCGGCCCCGTCTCCCGCCCGACCGTCCCGGAATCCGGCGGGACGCGGCGCATCCGGGGACCGTGCCATCGTCCCGGACACGAGCGTCCTCATCGATGGCCGCGTCACCCTCATGATGCAGCGGAGCGAGATCGGCCACGCCCGCATCCTCATCCCCCGCGCCGTCGCCGCCGAACTCGAGCATCAGGCGAACATGGGCCGGGAGAGCGGCTTCAACGGCCTCGATGAGATCGTGAAGATCCAGGAATTGAAGGACGTCGCAGACTGCACGGTCGAATTCGTCGGGGACCGTCCAGCAGGGCAGGAGATCCGCCATGCGGAAAGTGGCGAGATCGACGCCATGATCCGCGCCGTCGCCGAGGAGAACCGTGGGCTGCTCCTCACGAGCGATCGCGTGCAGGCCCACGTGGCCCGCGCGATGGGCATCGACGTCGAGTACGTGCGCCCGGTGACGGAGCCCGAGGACAAGGAAGCCGACATCGGGAGTCTCGAGATCCACGACTATTTCGATGACGAGACGATGAGCGTCCACCTGAAGTACAACGTGGTGCCGTTCGCGAAGAAGGGAACGCCGGGCCACCTTGCACTCGTGCCGCTCTCCGACACCCCGATGCCGTTGAAGACGTTGACGCGCATGCGTCGTGAGATCATCGAGGCCGCGCGCCGGGACGCGGACAGTTTCATCGAGATCGAGCGGGAAGGCGCGACCGTCGTCCAGCTCGGTCCCATGCGCGTGGCCATCGCGCAGCCGCCGTTCTCGGATGGTCTCGAGATCACCGTGGTGCGGCCGGTCACGAAGCTGGACCTCGACGCGTACAACCTGAAGCCGGAGATCAGGGAGCGGCTCACCTCCCACAGCCGCGGCGTGTTCGTGAGCGGGCCGCCGGGGAGCGGGAAGAGCACGTTCGTGACTGCGGTTGCGGAGTGGTTCGATTCCATGGACACCGTGGTGAAGACCATGGAGAGTCCGCGCGATCTCCAGGTGTCCGACTCCATCACCCAGTACGGGCCCCTCGACGGCGACATGGCCCTCACGAGCGACGTCCTCCTCCTCGTCCGCCCCGACTACGTGGTGTACGACGAAGTCCGTCGCACGAATGATTTCCTCATCTTCGCGGACATGCGCCTCGCAGGTGTCGGCCTCATCGGGGTGACCCACGCGAACCGCGCCATCGACGCCGTCCAGCGCCTCATCGGGCGCGTGGAACTCGGCATGATCCCGCAGGTGGTGGACACGGTCATCCACATCGACGGCGGGAAGATCCGCCAGATCCTGGACCTGTCCTTCACCGTGAAGACGCCCGCCGGCATGACGGAGAGCGACCTCGCGCGCCCCGTCATCGAAGTCCGCGACTTCCTCACCGGGAGCGTCACCCATGAGATCTACACGTACGGCGAGCAGGTCGTCGTCATGCCGGTCGCGGCGACCGCCGGTGGCGGTGAGAGCGCCCGGGACCGTCTTGCGGCACGGGAACTGCGCCGCGTCCTCCGCTCGTACGTGGACGGCCCTCTCGACGTGGCCATCAAGGGCGATTCGAGTGCCGCGCTCTATGTGCTCCAGAAGGAGATCCCGCGCCTCATCGGGAAGGCCGGTGCCACGGTGAAGCAGCTGGAAGCCGAAGTCGGCATCAAGCTCGACATCCGACCCCTGGAAACCCTGAGGAAGGAGCGGAAGCGGGGCGATCATGACGATCACGACGACCGGGATCATCGGGGCGGCCGGGGCGACCGTCACAGCCGCGATGACCGCCCCGGTCGCGGCTGGAGTGAGGGCCGGCACGAAGCGCCGGCGACCCGGCACGGCCGCGGCCGTTCCGAGGGCCCGCGGTACGCCGACGACGATGAGGACGAGGATCAGGACGCCTTCTCGCGGGATGTCACGCCGCCCGAGGACCGGTATGCGGAAGTGCGTCCGGAGATCCGGAAGACGAAGAAGTACATCGCGCTCCTGTTCTCGCGGGAACTCGGCGGTCGCGAAGTCGTGGTCGTCGTGGACGATGAGGAACTGTTCACGGCCACGGTAGGAAACAAGGGCGATCTCCGCATCCAGCGCCGCACCGACGAAGGGCAGATCCTCGCGGATGCCCTCGCGCAGGGCGGCATCGTGACGGCACGGGTGTAGGGGCAGAGCGGGAAGGATGCGCGCCTGCCCAGGGCCTACCCTGGTCTCCGGATCGGGCCGCCCCGGCTTGGATACCCGCTTGAATACCCGCTTGGATACCCGCCTGGGTCCCCGCCTGGGACAGGCGGGTGGCGGTGCCGGGTCTTCGGAACCAAGCGGGCCGTTGGGGGTCGCGGGCGCGGCTCAACCGACGCTGAACTCGCGGGCCTCAAGGGTCCCCGCCGCTTCCAGTCCGCCAACGACCTTTCCGGCGGCGTTCAGGAGGACGGGCCGCCAGTGGTCGCCAAGGGTCTCGAAGGACCGGATGTCGAGCCACGACATCTGTCGGCACGCTTCCACGGTGGCGGGAGCGGTCGCCCGATCCGCCCCGTCCTCCACCTTGATCAGCATGCCGAGGCCGCTTGCCAGATCCGCCACGCCTTCCACGCCTTCCGCACCCCGCTTCGCGATCAGCAGCTCCGCCGAATCCATGAGGTCCGTGTCGAAGCGCTCGGACCCGGCGACGAACCACGGGTGTTTCCGCATGGCGCCCGCGATCCGTGAGAGGGCGTTCCGGTACGATTCCGGTGCCGCCTCGGGGCGCGCGAGGCGGGCGTACAGCATGGCCGCCTTCGCAAGGGGAATCGCGTGGGCGGGCGCGCTGCACCCGTCCGTGGCCACGATGATGGATGTTGCCGGCATCTCGGCGACCCCGGCGATGGCCTCCCGGATGGCGCGCTGCGTTAGGCCCTCCGGGTTCAGGTACGTCGCAGGGTCCTGCCCGAGATGCTTTGCGAGGGCGAGCATGCCCGCGTGTTTCCCGGAGCAGTTGTGATGGATGGACGTGAACGCTTCCCCGAGGCGCGCCGCTGTCGCCGCGTGGAATGGCGCGTGGGTCCCGCAGCGGAGGGCCGATTCCGGCAGGTCGACCTTGAGGAGGATGCTGCGGACGGCGGCGACGTGCGCGTCTTCCCCGTTGTGGGACCCGGTGACGACGGCGAGTTCCTCATCCGAGAAACCGAACGCGTCCGCGGCTCCCGACGTGAGAACCGCAAGGGCCTGGAAGGGTTTCATGGCGCTTCGCGGAAAGACGACCCGATCCGGGTCCCCGCCGAGGTGCCGCACGTTCCCGGCGGGGTCCGCGACCACGACGTGGATGCGGTGCTCGCTTTCGGGAACATCATTGCGGGTGACCCGGACATGGAACGGGGAGGGGGTGCTCACGGCGCCCCCATTGCGCATCCTTCGCTTAAGCGCACCGTGCCATGGAACCGGTGTCGGGGGCCTCGGCGGCCTCGGCAATCTTGGCGCCCGCGTGCCGGCCGCCTCAGCCACCTCGGGTTCGCCGCAGGCCCGCGCACCCCAGAAACCCTTTTATGCGAAGCGGAGGCCCAAACGGACAACTGTTTCGTGGGGCCCCGTGCCGTCAGGAAGCATTTAAGGCCGGACGCGGGTTAGGCGGCCCGGTCGAACGGGTGCCTTTCCGGTGCCCGGAGGCGCCCACGCCCGCCCGTCCCCAGGACGCGCGTCCCCGACCCACAAGGTGACTCTCCATGATCTATCTCGGCCCCGCCGGCGTCCCCCTCTCGTGCAAAGGCCGCACGACCCTCGAAGGCGTCCAGCACGTACAGAATCTCGGCCTGAACGCCATGGAGATCCAATTCGTCCGTGGCATCCGCATGGACGAGGAATATGCCCTCGAAGTCGGTGAGATGGCCCGGAACGTCGGCGTGAAGCTGAGCGTCCACGCGCCGTACTACACCAACATCGTGAGCGACAACCCGCAGACCATCGAGAAGTCCATGGACAAGATCGCCATGAGCGGGTACTTCGCGGACATCATGAAGGCGGACACGGTCGTCGCCCACACCGGCTTCTACACCTCGCTCTCGAAGAAGGAGACGTGGGAGATGGCGGTCCAGAACGCCACCCAGATCCGCGACTACTTCCGGGACAACAAGTTCAGCTGCCGCCTCGGCCTCGAAGTCATGGGGAAACCCCAGTGCCTCGGGGACCTCGAAGAGATGGTGCAGCTCGCCCAGGACGTGCCCGACATCGTGCCCGTCATCGACTTCGCCCACATCCACGCCCGCGAGAACGGCGGCCTCCGGACCAAGGCGGACTACGAGCGCGTCGTCGACGCCCTCGAACCCCTCTCCGAGATGGAGCACATCCACGCGTACTTCACGGGCGTGAAGTACTCGAACAACACGGAACTCCACCACGTCCCCATCAAGAAGGGCGACCTGGACTTCGTGCCCCTTGCGGAAACCATCCTTGAACGCGGCCTCGACATCACGGTCATTTCCGTGAGCCCCATCGTCGAGCACGACGCGATGTACATGAAGATCATGCTTGAGCGCGTCCTTGAACGCCGCGAGCAGGGCCTCGAGGAAGTGTACCCCATGCCCGTCGGCCACGGCGAAGCGTGAAGCGGCGCCCATGTGCCGATGGGCGCCCTTTATCACGGCGCCCCTGCTTCCCGGCGTATGCGACACCGGGAGGCGGCCACCTACATCCTGGACGCCATGCGGGCCTCCGTCGAGTCCGTGAGCGACGCGGAAGTGGACGCCCTCATCCGGCTCCTGGAAGACGCCAAGAGCGTCGTCATCTTCGGTCGCGGCCGGAGCGGCCTCGTGGGCCGCGCCTTCGCCATGCGCCTCGTCCACCTGGGATTCCGTGCGTACGTGGTCGGCGAAACGATCTCGCCCCCCGTCCACGAGGATGACGTGGTCGTCCTCATCTCCGGGTCCGGCGAAACCTTCTCGGTGACCGTGACGGGGCAGATCGCCAAGAAGCTCGGCTGCAAGATCGTCGCCCTCACCGGGAGTGCCGACACCACCCTCGGCCGTCAGGCGGACGTGGTCATCACCCTCCCGACCGCAAGCGACCAGGAGCAGCGGGACCTCGCGCCCCTCGGAACCCTCTTCGAGGACGCATGCCAACTCATCCTCGACGGTGTCGTTGCCGGCCTCATGGAGCGCCGGGGCGAGACCGAGGAATCCATGCGCAAGCGCCACGCTACCCTCGAATGAGGCTCCTCCAATGCCCATGGACCCACGCGATCGCGACATCGTGCACCGGGAAGTGACGGACTGGGTCCGTGACGGGCTCATCACCCCCGAGCAGGCGCGCGCCATTCGGGCGCGCTACCCTGGGCATGCCGCAGCGCCCGCGCGCGTGGCGACCGGCGGAGAAGCCGGAGTTGGTCCCGACGGCGGAGGCGACGCCCGTTTGCCCCACGACGCAGGCCGCGCGCCCCTCATCCCCGCGGACCGCTGGGCGAACGCTGGCTTCGCGGAGCGGGCGTTCATGGTCACGGGCGCCATCGTCCTCGTCCTCGCGTTCGTCTTCCTCGTCGCCGTGTACTGGGACGAACTCGATCAGATGGCGCGCGCATTCGTCATCATCGGCATCGGCACCGGCCTTGCCGCAGGCGGCTTCGCCCTCGGCCACTCGGAATCGTGGAAGCGCCTCGGGCACGCCCTGCTCGCGCCCGGCCTCGCCCTCGTGGCCATCGGCGGCGCGTTCGGCGGCGACATCGCGCCGCCCGGCGGCGGTCGGATTCCCTGGCAGATCATTGCCCTGATTCCGGGGCCGATCGGCCTCGCCCTTGCTGAAACGCGTCGCGCTGCGGGGGTGTTCACGGGCGCATTCATCACATCGTACGTGGGCTTCGCCATCAGCCTCGGCCTTGCAGAGGCGGACTACGAGACCCACTTGTCGGCCATGACGATGGCCCTCCTTCTCGGGGTGGCAGCGACGGGCGCCGCCGTCTCGACGCGGCGCCACGCCGGGTACGGCGCAAGCGCGGCCATCGGACTCGCGGCCCTCGCCGTGTACCTCATGATGGACACCTTCGAATTCAACTGGAATTTCGCGGGCGACTACACGGGACACGTGGTGCTGCTGCTTCCCGCGCTGGCGGGCCTCGTCGGCGGCATCCCGCTCGGTGCGCGCGGCCCGGTCGTCGTCGGGTGTGTCATCCTCGTTGCGGATGCCGTGTACCTTGGCGTGAGCTTCGGCGGCGTTGCAGGGGCCATCCTCGTCCTGTTCATTACGGCGGGCGTCCTCATCGGAACCGGCGGGGCCATCGGGCGATGGCTGCGGCAGGGCGGGCGGTGAGCCGGCCACCGACAATGTCCGCGTCAAGGGTTGCGGGCGCAGCCGGATCGGGCGATGCCGCCATGCAGCGAGCGATCCGCCGCTGCCGGGAACGCTCATCACCCGTGGGCCGGCGACCGCGCGGCCGTGTCGGGGTGCCGTGTCCGGTCGTGTCCCTTGAGCCTGCCCGAGCCCGGGAAGAATAGGCTTAAGTCGCACCCCGCAATACCCGCGCCGTCGGCACGAGTGGCCGGCACATGCGGATGTAATATAGCCTGGTAGTATCGGGGCTTCCCAAGCCTCTTGCCCGGGTTCGAATCCCGGCGTCCGCACTTCTCTGTGTTCGATTCGCCGAGCGGAGCGTGGAATCCGCC
>JBFILE010000125.1:0-9890 GCA_041599855.1 Thermoplasmatota archaeon | reverse complement strand
CCCACGCCGCCTCTGAGCCCACCCCACCCCGCCCCGGCGCACGCTCCACCCCGGCGCACGCCCCGACCTCCGGCACCCCCTCAATCCGGCCGGATCACGAACCGCAACCCATGGTACGCAGCGCCCACCGCAGCCGCCACACCCACCGACGGCCCCCAGAACGTGAACCCCGACTCCCCGCTCTCGAAGCCGAACGGCCCAAACGCCGCATCCGCGAGCCCCGGGTACGGCGCCAAGGTGACCACCGCCACGTAAACCCCCGCGGCGAGGATCGCGAGCCCGGCAGCCGTCCCCGCCATCGCCCGCGCCGTACGCACCCGCGCGAGCGTGACCTTCCCCAAGCCCACCGTCCACAACGCCGCGCCAAGGGCAACGGCAGCAGCGAACACCAGGACCCCCGGCAAAAGCAGACTCACATGTGAAAACGGCGCCATCATGAACCCCGGCCCGAGCGCGAGTCCCGCAACCTGCGGCACATCCCCCCAACCGAACCCGAACAGGAACCCCGCATCCCCACTCGCGAACGCACCCGTCGAAGGATCCGACGCGACGACCCCCCACCACGGCAGAAGAAGCGCACCCGCACACTCGAACGCGGACCGCCAAAGGACGCGCTTCCTGACACGAACCTTCACGGGCTCAGGCGGCGCCGGCATCGCAGGCGCAAGCCGCGCACCCTTCGACCACGATTCACCACTGAGCCGCTCCGGAGGCGCCTGCACGCGATCCCCAACCGCGAGATCGCTCATCACCCTTGCCGTCGAACCGTTCATGCCGCCGCCCAAGAATGCCGCAACCAAGGCACCAAGGCCAGCAGACGCGGAGTACGTGCGACGCGACCCCAGCGAAGCCCAGACGCGAGTCCCCGTGCGAGGTGACTGCTGCGACACATGCTGCGCGTCACCGGCTCCTTTTCCGGCGCGGGTGCGGTCGCGCACGAGTGCGTTCGCCCACCGAAATCGACTCCCGTCGCGAACGACGGGCAAAAGGACATGGCGAGGCAACACCAACAACGCGATTCCACAACGACGCGCCCTACAGCAACGTCATCATGCTGGACGACGTGGACGTCTCGATCTGGATCGTCGCCCACGGGACGAACACCACGTTGCCGGAGACGCTGGCACCCGAGCCCGGGCCGTCACCGGACGGACCGTCCGGGGTGCCCCACCAGACATTCGTGGCATCCACGACACCGGTGCCGAGCTGCTCGACGCCCACGGTGACCGCGTACAGGTTCGACTCGTGGAAGTCCACGGTGCTGTCCCGCGCGCCGATCCCGCGATCCGAATCGTGCAGGCTCGCCCCGGTGATCGACATCACACTCTGCCACGCGTAGATGGCGGAATCGAAGAGCCGGATGTCCGTGTTCTCGATGGTCACGGAGGAATCCCGCGCCGCGACACCGACCGTGCCCGGACCGCCTTCATCGTAGCACGGGTCATCCGGTTCACACGGATAATCATCCGACATGTCCTCGCCGGCCATCGTGAGGGTGGACCCGGCCACGCGGACGGCGGACGCCACCTGCGTGTACACGTTCCCCGTGAGGTCGAGGATGCTGTCGGTTGCCTGGACGCCCACGCCCACGAGGGTGAACTGGTTGTCGTTGACCTGCACGTTCGATTCCCTGACCGAGATGGCGATCCAGCCCGCGTTCATGAACACGTTGTTCTCGATGACCAGGTTCTGCACGTTCTTCACGGACGCCATGGGCGACCCGCTTCCCGAGAAGCTGTTCCCGTCCACGATCACGTACTTCGTCGTGTCCTTCAGGACGAGGACCGGCTGCGTGGACGCGGACAGTGACCATCCGCCGATGACGTACGGGTTCGCTGCGCTACCGTCCGCGGTCGCACAATTGACGACCCCCGTCTGCGTGCCGTTGCAGAAATCGGAGTCCCCGAGGATCACGATGCGGTCCGGCTCGTTGGTGGTCGAGTAGATCGAGGCTGCGTGGACGTTGGACGTTGCCAACGCGAAAACGGCAGCCAGGATGAAGGTGGTGGATCGAATGGGGTGCCTCACGATGATTCCTCCCAGTGGCCTCCCGGACCGTCATCCGGATGGCCTTTTACAGAATATAATGCTTCTTGCTGCCATGCCACACGGGCTTCCGGCACGAGCCGCAATGCCGCGCGCATGGCCCCGGCGTTCTCGAAACGCTCCGCAGGGTCCTTCGCGAACGCCCGCCGGAGCACGCCCCGGAATGCGCTCGAAACAGGGAGGCGGCCGAGATCCGGCTCGCGCTCCACGATGAACCGCTGGAGATCAAACGCACTCGTGCCTTTCAGCGGCACATATGAATTGCCGGCCAGTGCGCGGTACGCCAAGGCCGCCGCCGCATAGATGTCCGAGCGGGTCGTTGCCCTCGACCCGCGGACGACTTCGGGCGCCAGGTACGCCAATGTCCCCGCCGGGACGCCGAGGCCCGTCCCCGTCAAGAGGTCCTCCGAAACGCCGGGCCGGTACGCGACACCAAGGTCGCCGAGTTTCGCGCGGCCCGTGCGATCGAACAGGACATTCGACGGCTTCAGGTCCCGATGGACGACGCCCGCGAGACTCAGGGCTTCCACGCCCATCAGGACCTCGTCGAGAAGCCGCACAACCGCCGGCGCGGCCATGGGGCCCGTCCGGTCCAGCCGGTCCTCCAGCGACCCGCCTTCGCAATACTCCATGACGAAGAGGACGCCCGCAGGCCGCTCCTCAAGGTCGAAGACCGTGACCACGTTCGGGTGCTGGAGCATGGCTCCGAGACGGGCTTCCCGGACCAGGGACTTCAACGCCGCCTGATCGCCCGCGAGGGGCGCCCGGACCTCCTTGAGCACGATCTGCCGGTCGAGGGGCACATGGTGCGCGAGGTACGCGGCGCCGAAGCCGCCTTCGCCGAGCAGGTTCATCACCCGGTATTTCCCGAGGACGAGCGCGCCCGGCCGCAGCGGGTCCGCGCGCGCCGTCGGAGTCCCCGTTTCCACGAGGGCTTCCGCGATCTCATGGTCCCGCGCATCCAGGCCGAGCCGATCCCTCAATTCGAGGAGCCACTGGGACGGGAACGCGCTCGGGTCGGCCCGCGTCTTCTCGACGGCGGCCCGGTACACTTCGAGACGCTTCAGGTTCGCGTAGTACCCGAGGTTCGAGGGGTCGCCCATGAAGCGCTGCGTCGCGTGACGGGTGGCGGTGACGACCGCGGGCGAAACCACCATGGTCAGGAGCCCGGCGGCCACGACGGATACCTGCATGCCGAGGATGCTTGCCCCGTCGTCGAAGGGCGAGATCAGGTACATGAGCGCCGTGAACAGCGCGCCGATCCCGACCACGGCAACGGCCGCGGGCGCCATGCGCCGGAACCCGACATCGAGGCCGAACAACTGGTACTTCAGGACCCCGTACCCGAGAAGTGTGACGCCGCCGAACGACGACATGGCAAGAAGCAGGGTCTGGTAATCGATGTCGCGGATGAACAGGAGTGCGATCCCGACCGCGACCGTGAACGTGAATGCCGTTCCGATGACGCGGAGTTCCCGGCGATCCGCCGTGCTGCGGCGCGTGGAGGCGAGGGCCCACGAGGCGGCAGCGAGGAGGGCGAGGGCGCCGTAGAAGAACGCGAGCCGGCTCGGCCGCGCCTCGAATGTGAGGATGTCCGCGAATCCGGCCGGGAGGTTCGTCCGCAGCACCGCGTTCATGAGGGCAACCGGGACATGCAACAGCAGGATGGCCGCAAGCACGAGGCTGATCTCCCTCCGCGCAAGTGGCCGGTCGAGGGCGACGAACTTGCGGGCGAGGATCACGAGCGCAAGGCCCGCGAACACGCTCCCGAGCAGGATGTCGAAGGGTGCGAGGGGTCCGAAGAAGTAGTTGCGCTCGGCAACGGGGCCGAGGTACATCCCCGGGTTGAACAGGAAGATGAGCGATCCGGCGAGGCCGGGCGCGAGCACCAGCGTCGGAACGAGTCGCGGGAACCGCTGGAGGCTCGGCGACGGGGTCGGGAACGCGAGGGCGAAGTAGAGAAGGATCGATTTCAGCGGCGCATTGTAGATCCAGAACACGCGGCTGAACGTGAGCGCGAGTTCCACATCTGGCACCATGCGGCTTCCCATGACAACGAGGGTTGTTCCCCCGTCAAGGATCGCGAAGAGTGCGAAGAGGCGATTGGTCGGTCCGCGCGGATTGGCGAAGAGTACGCCGAACCCGAGGAGCACCATGAAGGCGCCCATGGCCGAGTAGATGCCAGCTGCGAGCGTCCAGGCCAAACAATCCCCAAGGTGGGCGTCCCCCCAAATATGTTTAGGGTGGGACATGTCCCGCGGCGGGAGTTGCAGGCTGAGGGATGCACACCGCGGGTCATCGGGCAACCCACATACGGAATCCGGCCATGCATCAGGTAACTTCCTGCGCATGGTTATGCCCGTCATCCGTTGTGGGACCATCCGGAAAGGGGCTCAACATGGACGCAAGATCTCTCTTCACCAACTTCGTGCTCGGCATGGCGATGGTCACCACCGGCATGTTCGTCCTGCCTGTTGCGGAGGCGCTCCCCGGCAATGGCGGCGGCGCCATCACGCCGGTCGGCGTGCTCGAAGGCGAAAGCTACGACATCTCCTACGGGCCGTGCGATCCCACCGTGGATGGCGAGTACACCGCGGTCAAGCCGGATTCCTCCGCCCACGCGGCAGAGAAGGCATGGATCCCCCACACCACATGCGGCGTGCAGTGGCACGCGGTGACCTTCCCCTCCGCGGGATCGTTCACGGCGGCGCGCATCAGCATCACCGGGAAGACGGATTTCCGGAGCGTGGATGTCCGCGTGTCCGTGGACGGCGCACCGGCCGGTACCGCGACGCTCACCCAGACCACTTGGCCCGCCTCCTGGGTCACGGTCGCACTCAACCCGGGCACCGTGTTCCCCGCGGGACCCCATCAGATCCGCTTCGAGTTCTCCGCGGTCTCCGGAACCCCCGCGTGGATCAACCTCAACCTCGACTGCATGTTCTTCGCGGGTGACGGCCAGACCGTGGGCGATTGCTCCGAACTGGACCCGCCCTGCCCGGACGGCTCGCCGAGCTGCGAGGAATGTCCCCCCGGGGACGCGCAATGCTGCGAACGGTATCCGGACCTGCCCGAGTGCCAGCCGCCGTGCAACCCCGAAAGCCAGCCGGAGAACCCGGACTGCTACCCGTGCCACCCGTCTGCGCAGGACTGGTGCTGCGAGGAATTCCCCGACCACCCGGACTGCAGCGCCGACCCGTGTGACACGAATTGGACGCCCAACTGCTGCGACACCCACCCGCGCGAACCCGAGTGCGGGACCGACCCGTGCGACCCGGCCAAGGATCCCGCCTGCTGCGACACCTACCCGGACGACCCGGACTGTGTGACCGACCCCTGCGACCCGTACACGGACCCCAAGTGCTGCGACCGGGAACCCAACGCTCCCGGCTGCCCGTGCGACGAAGCCACCGGTGAATGTCCCCCGCCGTGCGACCCGGACGTGCAGGAATGGTGCTGTGAGGAATTCCCGGAGACCCCGGGATGCGAGTGCGACGCGCGCGACCCGGACTGCTGCCAGCGGAACCCGGACAACTGCCCGCCGCCCTGTCCCCCGGAGGACCCCCGATGTTGTCTTGCGAACCCGGACGACTGCATCATCACGGACCCGTGTGAAGCGTTCTACACGCCCGAGGAATGTTGCCGGATCGAAGGACGCACCGACTGCGAACCGTGCCCGCCGTCCGACCTCCGCTGCTGCATCGCCACCCCGCACGACTGCATCATCACGGACCCGTGCGATCCCCTCGGCATCCACGGGTTGCCCTGCTGCGACCCCGCGACACCGGACCCATGTGACCCGTGTCCGCCCCCGCCCGCACTCCCCATCGTCGGCGTCCTCCTCGACCCGTGCCACTGCGTCGTGGACCCGGGGAACCCGCCCGCGGGCCACCCCCTGCGCATCTCATGCGTCATCGACCCCTGCGCCGTGGATTGGAAGGGCCCTCCGTCAGGCACGACACCGAGCGTGCGATGCGGGGAAATCTGCGAAGGGAACCCGGCGGACTGCGTCATCGGGGACCCGTGTGACGTCGCCACGGGCCCGGGTGGCCTCGAATGCTGCGAACCCGGGGACCTGAACTGCGACCCATGCATCTCCCATCCCCTGGTTCCGGCGCTCCCGATCCTCGACGCGTGCATTTGCCACGTCATCATCGGGAACCCGCTCGCCGGACAATTGCCGTACGTGTACTGTGTGGTGCCGCCGTGCGGCGAGGTCTCGGGGCCACCATTCGTGGTCGACTGCGACACGCCGGACCCCTGCAGCGTCGTCCCGTGTGACGACCCGTGCTTCGAGGACCCGGTGGATTGCGCCGACGGACCCTGCCACGGGGCCGGGGCGTATGAGGTCTGCATCGAGGACCCGTGCCAGAACAACCAGTGCCCGGAGCCGTGCATGCCGAACCCCCTCGACTGTTTCGGTGACTGCATCCAGATCGGGAACCGCGTCATCTGCCCGGAGCCCGCCATCTGCAACGATCAGGAACTCGGCGACTGCATCACGGTCGAGGACTGCGTCGACGTGCGCGGGCTGCTCGTTTGCCCCGGTGCGATCCAGGTCCCCGACCTGTTCAACGGACGGATCGGGGCGGGTGCTGTGGGCTTCGGGCTCTTGGATGGTGTTGGTGGGAGCGCGGGGGCTGCCGTCGCGTGAGGGCTATGCAAGGATGCCACTTGGCGGGCTCTCGCGGGCCGGGAGGTGGGTGAGACAGTCTGCGTCAACGACCTGCCCACGCCCCACCCCGCCGCGGTTCGCGCCGCTCGGAGACGCGCTGCACATTGTTCCGCCCGGTTCGGCCTCCCCTTGGAGGCGATCCCTTGATGGAAAGGCGACATTCGCCGCACGAATGTCCGCAAGCTGACTTGTCGAGATGGGGGCAGGCGGCAGCGCCCTTGCTGCCGGCCGTCGGTGTGGGGTGTCGGGATTCCCGGCCCGCGCCGCAGACCCGAGTCTGAGCGTCAGAACAAGTGATCCTCCGGCACGCGGAATCTCGCGTGCGACTCCCGGGTGCGGAAGGAGGATCGAAGGCGCGAGGAATCGTCTCGCGAAAGCGGGCCCGTAGGGATTCGAACCCTAGATATACAGCTCCGAAGGCTGTCGCCTTATCCTGGCTAGGCTACGAGCCCAAGTGACGCCACTGTGACGTCGACGCCGGCGATTGCCCCCCCGCTATTTGAGCGCATCGACCCGGGGGAGGCATCACGCGGCGCGCGGGTGTTGGCACCAATGGGGCAAACGGCTTGCCTCCTGCGCCCCTCGTCAGGTTTGCCTTCCCCAAGGTGAGGGGGGTGCACGACCAGCCTCCTCGGACCGCGTTCCCCGTGGTCTGCCGTGCACCCCCCTCCAGCCTCCCTCCGGATGGAGGTCACTGCGCTGCTTCCCTCCCGCCGTCCACGATCGAGGCCATCCTGTTGCTCCCACGCTGTTTCCGGATCCCCTTGGTGGTCGCCCTCTTCGCACTCATCGTCCTCGTTCTGCCGCAGGGTGCCGTCGCAACCCCCCGAGTGGCTCCTGATGCCGTCCTCCTGCTGGCCCCCACCGACGTGCCATCGGATGGATCGCCGTTCGCCGTCCTGGTTGCGGCGACGGTGCCGCCCGGGTCGGTGGTCGAGTTCAAGGGCTGGCTCGGCGACGTCTCCGCACCCGCATCACGGACCCTTGGCGAAGGCGCATGGCTGCCGTCCACGCGCTATGCGGCGCAGGCGACGGCGAACGATTCCGGCATCGCACGCGCGTGGCTCACCTTCGCCGGCATCCCGGGGGCGCGCATGGACCGCCTCCTCGACGAAGGTCACGCGAGCCTTGGCGTGCGGGCGCGC
The DNA here is from genome assembly GCA_041599855.1 of Thermoplasmatota archaeon. Classification (GTDB taxonomy): domain Archaea; phylum Thermoplasmatota; class SW-10-69-26; order JACQPN01; family JAJPHT01; genus JBFILE01. The sequence continues at coordinate 2,024 of JBFILE010000125.1, read as the reverse complement.
ATCGAGCACGGGGACCCCGGCCCTCCATCGACCGTGGACGTGCGCGTCCGCACCCCGATGGGAATGACGCTGGCACCTGCAGGGAATGCGACCGCGATCGCCGTCGGCGAGCCCACCCGGCCCACGCTGCTGATTCCCACACGCGGCGGCGCCATCGACGACATGGTCGTCATCACAGGTCCCGGGGCGGGCGCATGGTACCTCGACCCCGACGGCAATGTGCAGGGGCCCGCGCCCACCCTCCCGGCACCCGTCCTCCGCGTCGAGGCGATCCTGCCGCGGAGCGCCGGCGTGGGTGAACCCCTGGAGCACGCGGTCATCCGCAACGTCCACGCGGATCAGCCGTCGGCGCTCCACGGCGTCTGCCTCGTGAATGGGCGGGATACGGCGTGCTTCCGGAACGGGACGATTCCGCAAGGTGGCGCCATGACCGTTGCGCGGGACCCTGCAAGTCTTGCTGCGGTCGGCGTCGCCGGGGCGTTCGGATATCCCGGGAAATGGAGCCTTCCGGACGGCGGCGAAATCCGCCTCACATGGCTCGGTCGCGAACTCGACCGATGGGCCTTCGAATCCCCGAATCGCGGGGATGTGCTGCAGCGGGACGGACGCACTCGTGCCGTCGGCGCATCCGACAGCGGGGCGGTCACGGATGCCGGAGCGATCGTCACGCCCCTCCTTGCGCCCGACCACCTGCTGGATGCCCTCCGGGTCGTCGCCGAACGCGCAGCCCGCACCCTCGACGTGGCCTTCTACACGATCCATTCCGAGGACGCTGCCGCCATCCTCGCCGACGCGGCCCTCCGGGGAGTGGCCGTCACCGTCCTTGTCGAGGGGAGTCCCGTCGGCGGGCTCGACCCCGCGGCGAGGGCCCGGCTCGACGGCCTCGCCCTCGCGGGTGTGGACGTGCGGCTCATGGACGCGACCGGCGGCCTCGGACGCAGGTACGCCACGATGCACGCGAAAGCGGCGGTCGCGGACGACTCCCTCGCCCTCGTCCTCACGGAGAATGCGAACGAGGGGTCCTTCGCACCCGGCGGGTGGGGCACGACGCGGGGCCACGCCGTGCTCGTGGAAAGCGCACCCATCGCGGGGGCCCTCGCATCCATCCTGCGCGATGATGCGAACGTGAGCCGCCCGGACGTTCGCGCATGGTCGCCGTCGGCTGCGGCGCGCCTCCCCCTGCCAACCCTTGCCGCGCCGCGGCCGCTTCCCGGATCCACGGCCGCCCCCGTGACCCTGCTCCCCGTACCCGACACCGGACCCCGCGAACTGGAAGCGCTGGTCGCTTCCGCCACCCGCGACATCCGGGTCACCGGACTGTACCTGGAACCCACGTACCGCGACGGGCCCAACCCCTTCGTGGAAGCGCTGTTCACCGCGGCCCTTGCAGGCATCGAGGTCAAGGTGCTCCTTGCGGCAGGCACGGACAGCGCCGAAACGGTGGCCTATCTCACGGCCCGTGCCGATGGCCTCCGGGTTCCCTTGGAAGCGCACCTGTTCGAGGCGCCGCCCCTTCATCGCCTCCACGGGAAGACCGTCCTTGTCGACGGCGACCGCGCGTGGGTCGGCAGCGTCAACTGGGGGTACACGAGTCTCCATCGCAACCGCGAAGTGGTGCTTGTCGTCGAATCCGCGGAGGCCGCCGCCATGTGGTGGGGCGCATTCAACGAGGATTGGGCCGGGGGTGCCCGCTCCGATGCCGCAGATCCCGGCGCCGGAATCCTGCCGATGCCCTACCCGTCCACGCCTCTCCTGATCGGAACAGCCGTGGCGACCGTGGTGGGTGCCCGACTGCGCAGCGGTCGAAACCCGGGGTGAAGGGGTCACGGAACGCGGGTGGAGAAGAATCGTTCAACAACCCATTTATGCAACGTGCGTGGCGCCGCACAAACGCCCTCCACGAATGTGACATGCGAAGGCACAAGGAAGCCCGAATCGCCACGTGGCAGAAGGCGAAGTGCACAAGGACAGGAGGCCCCGCGGGCCGAAGCCCGCGGGGTCCGCCCCGCACCGGAGTGGTGGGT
>JBFILE010000124.1:0-9975 GCA_041599855.1 Thermoplasmatota archaeon | reverse complement strand
CCCGCTTTCTTCCAGGATCGTCCTGCCCCCGGAAACGACCCTTCGGTGGAGACGACCCCTCGGTGCAGACGACCCCTCGGTGCAGACGACCCCTCGCTGGAAGCGACCCCTCGGTAGCCCTTCGCGCCGCCGCTCGCCGGCGGCCTCTCCTTGGAAGCGGCCCCTCGACTCAACCTGCCCCGCCACGCACGGCCGTGCCCTCACGCTCCGCCGCGCCTCTCACGCGCGCCCGGCCACGAAGCCCTTCATCGTGACGCTCCCGATGAAGATGGCCGTACTCACGAGGGCGATGGCGCCGCCCGGCGCGAGGCCATATTCCGCCGCGGCGAGCATGCCGGTCACGGCTGCGACCACGCCGAAGGTCATGGACAGGAGGATGACGGTCCGGAAACTCCGCGCCAACTGCAGGCTCGCCGCCGCGGGCACGATGAGGAGCGCACTCACGAGGAGGATGCCCACGACACGCGCCGCAGCCACGATGGTCGCTGCCGCCACCGCCGTGAACAGGATGTTCAGGAACGCAACAGGGAGGCCCGCCACCTGCGCCGCCTCCTCACTCAACGTGAGGTACAGGAACTCCTTGTAGAACAACACGAAGAGCAGGATCAGGGCGGCGCCGACGGCGACCACGAACCACACGTCCCGCGGAAGGATCGTGAGGATGCTCCCGAAAAGATACGTGTGGAGGCCGACGTTGAGGCCGCCCGAATACGAGATGATGACCACGCCCGTCGCAAGGCCCGCCGTGAACAGGATACCGATCGCCGTATCCCCTGCCACCACCTTGTACGCACGCAGGAAGTGGAGCGCGATCGCCCCGATGACGGCGGTCACAAGGGCGATCGAAAACGGGTAGAACCCGGTCGCCACACCAAGCGCCACGCCCGCGAAACTCATGTGCGCAATGCCGTCCCCCAACATGCTCATGCCGCGCAGTACAATGAACACGCCGAGGAAGCCGCACACGACCGCCACCGCGACCGCGGCAAGGAGTGCGCGCTGCATGAACGGGAACTCGAGAAGGATCTCGATCGCGTTCAAGGACTCCCCTCCTGATGGGTCGGGGAGCGGTGGGATTCGCCCTGGCCGTGATGGAGGTGGATGTCGTACGCCGCGCCGAAACCGCCGCTCGCCTCGAACTCCTCCGGCGTGCCATCGAACACCACCGTGCGGTTGATGGCCACAAGACGGTGCGCGCTCAGGGTGATGGCCTGCGTGTCATGGCTCACGAGGACGAGGGTCATCCCGTGGTCATGGTTCAGGTGATCGAGAAGATGGAAGAACTCCTCGCGGGCCCGCGGGTCGACACCCGTCGTCGGCTCATCGAGGATGAGGACATCCGGCTCCTGCGCGAGCGCCTTCGCAAGGAACACGCGCTGACGCTGGCCCCCGGACAACGTGCCGATGCGTCGATCCACGAGGTGGTCCACACCGACCTCCCGCATGGCCTGCATCGTGGCCGCGCGATCCTCCTTCGTCAACCGCCGCAGGAGACCGCGCCGGCCTACACGTCCAAGGAGGGCGACCTCGAACGCGGTCGCAGGCAACTGGGCGTCCACGTGGACGACGTTCTGCGGAACGTACCCGACGCGCGGCCATTCACGGAACCGCTTCACCGGCGTGCCGAAGAGGCGGGCTTCCCCGCAATGGGGCGCAACGAGGCCCAACATCGTCTTCAGGAGCGAACTCTTGCCGCTGCCGTTCGGGCCCACGATGCCCACGAAATCCCCCTCAGGGATCTCCACGTTCACGTGATCAAGGACGGCGTTCGACCCGTACTTCACGCACACGTCCCGCACGCTCACCACGTGCGGGGCCGCCATCACGTGCACCTCATCGCCACCCGCAGGTTCGCGAGATTCGACCGCATCACCTGCACGTAGTCGCCGCCGGCCCCCGCGTCCGCGGGCGGGAGGCTCTCCAACGGCGACAGCAAGCGCGTTTCGGCACCAATCTCCGCCGCCACGACCTGGGCGACCCGGGGGCTCACCAGTTCCTCGAAGAACACAACCGTCACATTGCGGTCGCGAGCGGCCTCCACGAGTGCAGCGAGGGCCGCGGCGTCCGGTTCCTCGTCGGGGGAGAGGCCGGCGATCGCAAGGACCTCGAAATCGTACCGACGCGCCAAGTGCCCGAAGGCGTCATGGCTTGTCACGATGGTGCGCGTCGTACATGACGCGAGGCCCGTCCAGAACAAGCTGTCCAACGCTTCCAGGTCGGCGAGGACCGCATCCAGATTCAGGTCGAACGTCTCGGCATGCTCCGGGAACGCCTCCGCGAGGCCGCGGGCGATGGCCTCCGCCTGCGCCGCGAAGAAGACCGGGTCCAACCAGGTATGGGGATCATCCCCCTCGTGCGGCTCCGACCCGTGGGCCGATGAGTGGCCGTCGTCCTCCGCGGACGCGTTGCCCGCGCCGTCCCCGCGACTCGCGTTTCTGTCCGCGGGCGAGGGCGACGCAAACAGGTCATCCAAGTCGAGATCCGCCGTGGAATCGATGAGCCGCGGCGCCGCGTCACCGAGGGTCGCCGTCACCGTGGCCAACCATGGCTCGAAGCCCATGCCCTGTATCACGAGGACCTTCGCCCCGCCGATGCGGATGATCTCGCGTGGGCTCGGGTCCCAGTCGTGGGGCTCCGACTGCGCGGAGACGACGGAATCCACTGTGACTGCGCCCTCGGCGATGCGGGATGTGAGGTAGAACAGCGGGTAGAACGAGGCCATCACGTCCGGCGGCGGTTCGTTCGGGGAGCCGAGACAGCCCGCGAAGGCCGGTGAGAGGGCGAGGATGGCGACAAGGAATCCAGCGGTACGCATGGGGGTGCTCAACCGGGGAACGCCTGCTGGTTAATAAGAATGGCTGAGGGATTATGAATTACTGGTCGCGTGGCGGTGGAGGTTCTTGTAAAAACGAAGGGCTGATTTCATAATTTCGGGGGGCTCCCGTGTCGCGCCCATTCGAAATTATGAGCCAAATCGGCAAAATTATGAAGATTTATGGTGGTGCGCGGCTGTTCCCGCACAATGGCGGTCGTCAGCGTATCCCTCCCCGACAATCTCCTCGAACAGGTGGACTCCCTCATCGACGCGCGCGGATACAGCGGTCGCAGCGACCTGGTGCGGGCTGCGCTCCGGGACTTCGTGACCCGGGAGCGGGAAAATGAGGTCACGGGTGACGTGAATGCCACCCTCACGCTGCTGTATCCCCACGGCTATGAACGGAAGATCGGCGAAATCCGCCACGAGCACACCGGGATCATCACGAGCATGATGCACGGGCACGCCGGGGAACACTGTGTCGAGGTGTTCATGCTCGAAGGCGACGCGGCGGACGTAAGGGCGTTCGTGGATGCGTTGAAACGGGCGCGGGAGACGCAACTCGTACGGGTGGCGTACGTGGGGCGGGAGTGAGTGGGCACCGGTGTACAAGTGTATGAATGTATGAATCGTGCGGGGGGATTTGCGGCGAGGGGTGGCTGATTTGGTGGGATGTCGGGAAGCCGGGTTGTGACGGGTGTGCACACACCCGTTTCGTGGTTCGGGAACGGGTGGGGGCACACCCGTTCGGCGGGTGGTTGCGGATGTCGCGTGATCTCGGGATGTGGGGTTGTGACGGGTGTGTGCACACCCGTTTCGTGGTGGGTGAACGGGTGGGGGCACACCCGTTCCGGGTTTTGTTCCCGATGTCGCGTGATGTCGGGATGGTGGGCGGGGGTGTCGCCAGAATGGCTGCACGGGTCCCGATCCCTGGACCTGAAAATCGTAGCCCCGAAAAAGGGGGGCTCTGTGGCTCGCGTTTTCCGCGGGTTTTGGCGGCGGGTTCAGACGATGGGCTTGCTTCGCTCGGGTTTTGTGGTTTTTCCCGGGCTCCGACAACGGGGGCTCGCGGCTTGCCATTTCCGCGACCTTCGGTCGCGGGTCCAGACGCTTGGCTCGCTTCGCTCGCGCGTCTGGACTTTTTCCGAGCCGCGCCGCTGCGGCGGCGGGGCTCGGGAAAAAGCGCCGACGGGGAGATTTGAACTCCCGCGGACCTTGCGACCCACAGCGTTTCCAGCGCTGCGCTCTACCAGGCTAAGCCACGTCGGCAAATGACCCCAAGGGGGGAAGCGTGGAACCCTATGGTCCGATAAAAGGCTTCCGCGCCGCACCGGCGACGCGGAAGCCCGCCCCGAAGTCGCCCTATTCCGCCGTTTCCACCACGTACTGCGGCGGCGTGAAATAGTCCTCGACGCCGCGGTCGATCACCGGCAGCCGCAGGACGCCACCTTCGATGACGACCGGGTCGCTCACGGTGCTCGGCATATACCCGGCGCCCGTGTTCATGATGCGGAGTTCGAGTGTGTGGCCTTCGGGGACGACGACGTCCATGGGGAAGAATTCCATCATCGCGGTGATGGTCTGGCCGGCCACGACAGGTTGCATCTCTTTCCCGCCGGCAGCGTACCGGAGGTCCATGATGGCGTGGCCGAGGCGACGGCCTTCGTCCACGTCAATCAGGGCCACGTAGAGTTGCCCGCCGGGTCCGAGGGGCGTGACGTCCACATGGAACTGGGTGAGGCCGGCGATTTTCAGGGTGCCGTTGTGGGCGGGCAACGTGTACACGACGGAGTCCTGCTGCGGGATGGGTTCCTGCACGATGCCGAGGGCGGGGTTGAGGCGCGTCGGGACGAGGATGTTGTCTGTGCTGTCGAGGGTCATGTCGGCGACGGACTGCTCGACCCACGCCACGTCCGCGGGCGGCCACGTCTCCTCGATGCGCCATCCGCCGCTCGCGTCCTGCATCTCCACGTGGAGTTCCGGTTTCGGCCCGGTGCCCTTGAGGTAGTGGTTGAACCATTCCAACAAGTCCTGGGCCCAGTCGTACCGGACGCTCGTGCCGCTCGGGCAGTACCCGCAATTCCCGTGTTCGCCGAGGCGGTCCGGGTACATGTGCTGCCATTGGCCGAAGAGGCCCTTGATGTCGAGGCCCTTGGCTTCCAGCTGGTTGTAGAACGGGAACGCCATGTGCGGGTCCACGTTCCAGTCCTGCATCCCGTGGATGTAGTACACGGAGCCTTCGTAGTTGTCGAGCACGGCCGGCCCGAATTCGCGGCTCGTCCAGTAGTCGTTCGCTTCGGGCGCCACCATGTCGCCGGTCGCGTACGCGGCCTGACCCTGCGCGGGCCCTTGCAGGGTGTCGGCGCAGATGCTGTTCGTCGCGGCCTGCTGGGCCTGGGTCGTCGGCTGATCCTCGGACCCGGTGTACGACATGGAGAAGTACAGGGCCCAGAGGAGGCCGGATCCGCGGTCTTCCATGGACCCGTTCCGGACCGTGAGGCCGTGGACGCCGGTCAACCCGCTGATCGGGACCACCGTTTTCAGGTAGGGCGAACCGTTCATCGCGGCTTCCCACGGGGTGGACCCGTCGTAGCTGCGGCCGATGAGGCCGACGGCGCCGTTGGACCACGGCTGGCTGCCGAGCCAGTCCACGGCGCCTTGGACACCGGCCTGTTCCGTGGGGCCCATGAGGTCCATGCACCCGTCGCTGCCGCCGGTGCCGAGGACGCTCACCTGCGCCACCGCGTAGCCGTGGGGCACGAAGTTCTCGATGAGGAATCCACCGAGGCGACGCGCGGGTTCGGTCGCCGGCAGGTCGCCGAGGAACGCTTCACCGTAGTAGGGGCCGATGTCCGAGATGACGGGCACCTGGCATTCCGCGGGGAAGGAATCCATCTCATGGAGGAATGAAGCGAGATCGTGGTCGCCTTCCACTTCACCGAAGGGGCATCCGGGGATGTCGGGGAGGAAAAGGCCCATGTTCACGTTCTGGGTGGGGAGGCCGTTCCCGAGGGGCACGTCCACGGCGACGTTGATGTTCAGCGCCGGGAGGATGCCGAATGCGCCCTCGACGAGGGTCCGGCTCCACTTGTTCGTGACGTTGAACGGGAGATTGTGGCGTTCGATGACGGACGTGATGCCGTCCATTGTGGTCGTGTCCGTGGTGGCCCCGATGGCTTCCGGCACATCCACCTGGATGCAGCCGGCGAAGACCATGATGGCCGTGACGGTGAGAGCGGCGAGCGCGCGCATGGTTACGGGCGACCCGGTGCCGGTTCATAGCCGTTGTGGGCGTGACGTTGACCATGGCGCACCGGCGACCGGCCCGCGAACACCCTCCGCCCGAGGTCCGTATCCGTGTTTGTACAGGGCGATACATGGGGACCTGGCTCTTCGCAACCTTCTGGAATCACGATGCAGAACCCGACCCCTGATCACCACCCCGCGGCGGATCGCGCGTCGCACCCTCGCCCGCAGGGCCCTCGTCACGATTGCGATGCTGCTTCTCCTGTCGGCTGCGCCGTTCGCCGCCGCATCCCCCCTTGCCGGTGACTCGGTGCGCGTCTTCGTGTACTGCGACGCCGACTTCCAGAACCTTCGCCCCACCGATTGTCCGGGTGCGAGTGCGAAGAACGGGAAAGGCTCCTGCACCAACATCCTCGGATCCGGTGCCGGCTACTGCGGCTACATCACGCCCGACGGAATCGGTGCCGGATTCTACGCCCCGGCCCCCCGATGGTGTCCGCCGAACGACTGCTGGGGCGTGGGCATCAAGACCGAGCGGGAGAACCGGGAGTACTCCAACGGCGTGTACACCTACCGCTACTGCATGACCCTGTACGTCGAGCGGGATGGCCTCGACGAATCGCGCCGGCTCGGCTGCATCCTGCTCGTGGACGAAGTCGTCGGGCCGTGATGGTCCGGGGTGTCCCGCGCGAGCCATCCGGAATCCACCCTCGCCTCGGGATCGTCACTACGGTCCCGAGGCAACCCTTTTCCCCTCCCCACTCCGTCCGCATTCCCGGAGGCTTGCCCAGCATGCGCCCAGCGCACACCCTTACCGCGTCCATCACCGTCGCCCTCGTACTACTCATCCCCGCCATCGTCACCCCGGCCACCGCGCTCCCCGTGCCCGGCACGGAGAACCCATGGCTCGACCGCCGCGTCCTCAATATGGCGCACCAGGGCGGCGAGTACGAGGCCCCGTCGGACACCCTCTACGCGTTCAAGACCGCCATGGACAAGGGAGTCGACGCCCTCGAGATGGATGTCCACATGACGAAGGACGGCCACATCGTCGTCCTCCATGACGCCACGGTCACGCGCACCACGAACGGCGCTGGCCGCGTGGACAGCCTCACCCTCGACCAGATCAAGGCCCTCGACGCCGCGCACTGGTTCGTGGAAGGCGTCGGCACCACCCACTCGGCTGCACCCGGCGCCTACACGTGGCGCGGCGTTGCGACCGGTGACGTCCCGCCGCCCGCCGGGTACACCGCCAACGACTTCACGATCCCGACCCTCCGCGAAATCTTCGAGACCTTCCCGGATGTGCCCATGAACGTGGAGATCAAGGATGGGGCCCCCAACACCGCCGGCTACGAGAAGGAACTCGCGGACCTCGCTCGCGAATTCGGCCGCGACGACGACCTCATCGTCGTCAGCTTCATCGACGCGTACACCGAGCTTTTCAAAGCCTACGCGCCCGAGGTCTCCACGGCCACGGGCACGGGCGAAGCGGCGCTGTTCTGGGCCACGGCCCAGGGTCCCGCGCCCGGGTCACCGAGCCCGCACCACGCGCTCCAGGTGCCCATCGTGTTCAACGGGGTTACGGTTGTGACCGAGGATTTCGTGGCGAACGCCCACGCGAACGGGCTTGCCGTGCACGTGTGGACCGTGAACAAGCGCGCCGAGATGGAATGGCTGATTGACATTGGCGTGGACGGGATCATGACGGACCTGCCGACGCTGCTTGAGGAAGTGTTGGTGGAGAAGGGGCTGGCGTGAGGGGCCTTTGAATGGAGGCCGGCTGGGATTCTCGCTCGGCGCATCGAACGTGGTTTCACGGCGCATCCATGCGAAAATCCGCATATGAATGCGGCCGCATAGTTCGCTAATCCTTAAATATGAGGGCCACAAAGGGGGGTCGTGCCTCCGAAGAAGCCGGCCGCCGACACCCTCCTGGCTCGGCATTGGTTGAGTCATCCCGGCGAATCTGCGTATCAGGCCGCGAAGCACATGGGCCTTCAGCCTCGGACGATCCAGAAGGCGGCGGAGCGGCTACGCGGCTCGATTGGTAGCTCGGACTCGGCGTTGTTCCAGCACCTGCTGGATCATCCGATCCCGGCCCGGAAGACGATCAATTTCCGTCATCCGAATCCGGAACGTTGGCTGGCACGGACCCGGTTTCCCCTGCTTATGAGCGGCGAAGATGCGGCCGTCATCGACGGATGGGACCTCATGCCGCGCCGCCATCTGGCCTATGTCGATTTCGACGATCTGGATGGCGTGGCGACTGAGATCATCGCCGGTGGCGGACGGCTCGTCGATTCTGAAAGTGCCAACATGGTCATCCGGGTCGGCGATGAATGGCTCATCGAGGACCCGCGTGGGTTCGTCGAGCGAGGCCAGCGCCTCGCCGATTACATGTCGAGCGGCAACGTCCAGTTCCTCATCCAGCTTCGGGAACGCATCGGCGGAGGGTGATGGGGGTGTTCTACGACCCCGACGTGACCCGCTTCAGCCGCACAACCCTCGAAGGCCTGCGCCGATGCAATGACGGACGGAACGGGATCAGCCTTCTTGGCGGGTGGGCCGTCTACGAACTTGTGGAAGAAGGGATGGGGCACGAAAGTCAGGACATTGACCTGCTCTTCCACAACAGGGCTGCGTTCGAAGCGGGAGTTGCATGGCTGCAGGAGAATGGCTACGGGTGGCGCATGTTCGGGCGATCCCGCGACAATTGCATGGTGCATCCGACCCACGAACACATGGTGGTGGACCTCTTCTTTGGCCCTGATTTTGGCGACGCTTCGATCCGGAGCTTGTTCGGCACCCGATGGATGCATGTCATGAAGCCTCGTCTGCAATACGAAGGGTTCGTGCCCTCCGTCCAAGCCACACTTGCGGACAAGTTGTCGACATTGCCCCGAAGGTCGCGCTTCGAGAAGGCGCCGAAGGACGCGATCGATGCAGGGCTCCTGCTGTTCCACAACCGGGAGGGCATCGACGCAGCCGATCTCATGACTCCCGTCGTCTTGGAAGCGGCCCGGGACGCACACCTCACTCTCGGCAGGATGGCCGCCGACGTGCCGGAAAGGTTCCGGAATGAGGTGGAGGATCTGGCAACTTTCCTGGATCGCGTCATCTATTGAACCAGTGGCGACCGGGTCGGCCCCCCGTTCTCCCATGATCGTTTCCTTTCTATCCTCCGTTCCGTTTTCGTCGTTTTCCCAGCCGCGGAGACACTCCGGCCAACGGTCCCGCCCGTCCTTCGTCCCAACCCTCATAGGACGTGCCCCCCATCCCGCTCCCTTGCCCCGCACCCCCTCCCTAAAGGTCCCCATCACCCGCCTCCAGAAGCAGGACCCGCCTCAACCGGTCGAGGACTCCCTCGTGACCGAGGAACCCCTCGAAATCCGCGTGAACAACCGCCAGATCGCGGTCACGATGCGCACACCGGGCGATGACGCCGACCTCGTCCGAGGTTTCCTCATCTCGGAGGGCCTCGTCCGCGACCCGGCTGCCATCAAGCGCGTCCACGTCCTCCAGAACCCGACGGACCCGGCCGCAGGGAACATCGTGAACGTGACCGTGGACGAGGAGCACGTCCACATGGACGGGTGGGAGCGCCACATGTACGCAGCCTCGTCATGCGGCGTCTGCGGCAAGGCATCCCTTGACGCGTTGCGCATCGTCCACCCGCCCCTGCCTTTGCCGGAGGAGGACGGAGTCCGCTTGGAGCGCCAGGTCGCCTTCACCCTCCCCGACCGACTCCGCGAGGCTCAGCGCGTGTTCGAGCGCACGGGCGGGTTGCATGCCACAGGCCTGTTCACGCCCGGTGGCGACCTGCGCGTACTCCGGGAGGACGTGGGGCGGCACAACGCCATGGACAAGGTCATCGGATCCCTCGTTGCGGAGGGATCGTTCCCGGCGCCATT